>JAFTBA010000089.1 GCA_017458545.1 Synergistaceae bacterium
AGTGAAGTTGCTAGAGACGCTCAGTGAGAGGGGCGTAATCGTAGAAGTAATAAACATAGGAGTAATCGACGACACAGCAACGGGCAGACTGATACGGAACATCATGCTAAGTTTCTCGGAGTTCGAGCATGACATGATTGTACAAAGGACACAAGAGGGCAAAGCGATAGCTCGTCAGAACGCAGACTTCAGAGATGGCCGTCCCAAAAAGTTCACTCGTGTGCAACTGAATCACGCGCTGGAACTGCTAGAGACACACTCATACAAGCAGGTAGAAAGGATTACAGGTATAAGCATAACGACGATATACCGAGCGAAGCTAGAGAGAGCGAAACGGGAACGCCTAAGAGAAACCCCCAGCCAACGAGGCCAGCGAGCATAAAGCGCAAGAGTGAGAGAGACACAGCCCCGACCAATCAGCCACAACCACCAAAGCCCCAAACAGACCTCAGCAGACCGCCACAGCTCACAAAGACACGAAGACACGAACAGAGACTGAAGCCCTAAGAAGCTCCAGCCTCAGACAAAGAGATAAGCACTAAATACAGGTCAGCCTCTCTTACGTTTTCTCTTACGCTTAGATTTCCGTCTACGTTTGAAGTACATCAACGACTTAATGCGTACCCATTTACCTACAAGTTCACCTGCTTTAAGGGATAACCCGACTTCATGCTCATCATTAGGGCTTGTACCCTTCACATCAACGAGAAAAGACAATTTACGCCAGTCGCGTTTGAGTTCAGACAACAGCAGCATAGCAAGAGGAGCTTTCGGGCGTTCAATGTTATAGATTACGAACTGCTGAAAGTTACATACAACAATCCACAGTGCACGTTTAGAATCAGGCAGCCAGTCAGAATAGCGTTTTGCCTGCTGAAAGGGAGTCAGCGTTTGACCGTCAGACTGTGTGATAACCTTATCGAGATTAATTCCTGAACTCTTTTGCTCTATCAGTGTTCGTGTTGAAGGCACATAAGCATCAATAAAACTCGTATGTTTAAGGCTGACGCTTTTTCAAACGTGATTAACTCTTCGGGACGCTCAATGCTTAAGACATCGCGCAATAATTGAAGCCAAAATAATTGCGTATCGTTTTTCTCGTCTCCATGATTTTCCCAGAAATCAACGAAGCGTAAAATCTCATTTGTTATTACCATGCTTTATAATGTCTTGTTCATTTCTTCCATTATCGTCCGGAATTCTTGATACTTGTCAAGATTTCTCTCCAAGTCCAGACGAATCAAGCTGTTTATATACGCCGTTATATTCCCCCTGAAAAAGTACGAGGCAAATTCTATTCCTTCATAAAGTTCTAACGGAATTGACAGCGATATTTTATGTACCTTGCCTTTCGTTGGACGACCGCTTTTACGTTCTCTCTGGTCATAGTGTGAACGTAAAAATTCTGCCTCATCACTAGGCAGCCTCTTTCTTGAGATTATGCCGGTTAAATCACTGTAAAGGGCTGTCATGTCCTTATCGCTCTCGATATTTCCCAGACTGAGATTATTGATTATGTTCTGGTACTCCTGCTCAAAAATGATTCTGTCCTGTGTTGCCAAAATCCTGTGAACTGATACTATCGCCATGTTCAGGGCTAACATAGTGTGCTGAGGGTCATAAATCTCTTCAGCGTGAGCAGCTCCGAATGCCGGCAATAATTTTTTCATGCTGCTTTTCTCCTTTGATATTATGATGAGAAATATTATCATCACTCTTTGTAAAATACGATGTTCTGTGCATAAGAATAAAAGTTCTCCCTGTTGAATTATTTCGGTGGGATTTTTATTTTTTCGGCTATTTCCTGAAGGTAAATCGTCTTCATCTTTTCTTCGAGTGCGTTTTGAATATCATCAAGGCTTTCATCGAGTGCAAAGTGTATATTTTTTCCGACGGGGCATTCAGGATTAGGATTAGAATGAAACCTGAATAATTTTCCTTTCACAATTTCTGCTGCTTTATACACATCATACATGCTTATGTTCTCTAATGGCTTACGCAGTTTTATATCTCCTTTTCCCCTTGAGACTTCAATTAGACCGGCTGCCTTCAAGCGAATCAAAATCTGTCTTACTATCACGGGATTAACTCCTATGCTTGAAGCTAAAAACTCGCTTGTTATCGTGTAATCATCACTGAAATAATCTATGCACGTTAATATATGTACTGCTATAGTGAATCTGCTTGAGATCTGCAAAATCATTCACCCCTGAATAATAATAGCAGGCTCTAAGCATTCAAGCCTAAAGCCCGCCGTCAATGATACACTAAAATATATTCCGTTATTCTTTGAACAAAGCTCCCGCACTCATCTCAAGATATGCCTCGCCGTTATAATCAGGGAATGCAGCTTTAACGCCCGAAATGAATTCTTCTTTTGTCTTTGAGGATTTAGCAAGCTCAAGAACTTTTTCGAGATATGCAATCTTTTCACTCACTGCATCTTTTCCTTCAGGGGCATTATGACTCGTCAGCACAAGCTCATAGCCTTTAGTCTGATAGTCTCTGAGTTCTGCAATCTCTGCTTCGATATA
>JAFTBA010000090.1 GCA_017458545.1 Synergistaceae bacterium
GATGTTATTCCTGAGCCTTCAGATATACTCAGTATTCAGCATGAAGCTAATCAGGCTGTAGTACTTATCGATGTGGTAATGCCTCCAATCCATGAGCGAATGAGGAACAAAAGCATAAACAAAATGTGTACTGTTCCTGCGTGGCTCGTTAAAGAAGCCGAAGCACAACATTTCAGCTTTTCTCAGGTACTTCAAGAGGGATTGATGGAACGGCTTGGGATAATGCGTACCAATAACGTAAGACCGTTCATCGTTAGTTGTATCCGGAGGTTGCATGCACTGCCATGCTGAAACAGTAATATAATTATCCCCATAAAATTCTCACAGGAGGTAAACTCACATGAAGAAACTTTTTTCCGCATTCACGCTCTTAATGTTCCTTGCCCTTCCCTCATTCGCCCTCAGCGACTCAGACTACACCCGAATGATGAAGGACTCAAAATTTTCTGACGCAGACAGCAACCTCAATACCGCCTACTCGGAAGCAAAATCCTCTCTCGCTCCCGATGTTTTCGCCGACCTCAAAAAATCCCAGTCCGAATGGCTCAAGTCAGGCCGTGACTCTGACGCACAGAAGTTCATGAAGTCCGAAAGCCTTTCCGAGACCGAAGCATATGCCAAAGCCCTCAACTCACGCGCCGAATACATACGCTCGTTCGTCAAGTCAAAGGAAGACTCAGACCCATACGGTGAATTTGCCGACACTCTCACGAAAACAGCAGAGAAACTCATCAGCGGTAAACCTTCATTCGTTGACGGCAGCTCTAAAATCTGGAAGCACGACAAATACATCATCGCTAAATCAGGCGAAATACTCGCAGAGTTTTTCACTGCTGACCCCTCAATGACATTCGCAGGCGGCATAAAAGTCGGTTCAACCGAAAACGATGTCAAAAAATTCTTCGGCAACATCGACAAAAGCGACAAAGGAGTTTATTACACGGGCGGCATTCACCAGTGGGCGGTCTTAAACGCTAAGGACGGCAAAATCATGAGCATTGACTTCGTTCAGTCTGACGCAGGACTTTCCGAAAAAGCCTATGACACATGCCTGAGTTACATCAAAGAAATTTCAGATTAATCTTCAAACTGAAGCCGCAAAAAAAAGCACCTCCTGTTTTTTAGGAAGGTGCTTGTTTTTTCTTTTGACTTTTCGGGTTGACTTAGCCCATAGTGTCCCAGCTCTGACCTTCTTCGAGCGTATCGCTTCCTGTCAGATAGAGTTCTTTGGGAACTCCTGCGACTACGATTCCCGATTTAGGGTCAACGTAGTAGTTCTTGCTGTCAACGTCAGGGTCTTCACCGATTACAGTGCCGTCGGGAATGATGTTATGACCGTCAATAATTGCGCGTTTGATTCTGCAGTTCCTGCCGATTACAACGTCATGGCCGATGATACTTTCTTCGACAACGCTTCCTGCCTGAATAAGACAGTTGCGTGCAAGTACCGAGTTCGACACGTCAGCGCCGAATATTCTGCTTCCTTCGGAGAGCATGACCCTGTTAATGTTGCAGGGGTGTCCGCTGTCGGGGTAGCAGTACGAGGGGGGATCTCCGTATGATACTGTTCTGATAGGCCACATAGGGTTGTAGAGGGTCATTTCTGACTCATGTCCTATGAGTTCCATATGAGCCTGCCAGTATGCTTTGAGGGTTCCAACGTCGCGCCAGTAAGGTTTATCGGTTCTCCACTGGTGAATTAACTCTGTCTCTGCTGACGGATGGGGGAGTACGTTTGTCGAGAAGTCATAAGCGCAGACTTTCATTCCGTGTGCAACAAGGTCAGGGATTATGTCCTTGCCGAAATCGTGACTTGTTTCTTCCTTCATAGCGTCATCGTCGAGAGCTTCCTCAAGAACTTTCCTGTCGAAAACGTAATTGCCCATTGAGACGTAAGAGAATCCCGGTTTGTTTGGAATCTCAGGCGGATTCTTAGGTTTCTCCATGAACTCGACTATGCGTCCGTTCTTATCGGTTTTAATGCACCCGAACGCCGTAGCCTCTTCAACAGGGACAACGTTAGCCGCAATGGTAACATCAGCGTGCTGAGCGTCATGGTATGCGAGCATCTGTTCAACGTCCATCTTGTAGATGTGATCCGCTGCGAAGATACATACCTTGTCTGCCCTGTAACGGGTTATCATGTGTTTTGCCTGATATACTGCGTCAGCTGTTCCCTGAAACCAGTGTTCGCCGCTCCACATCTGAGCCGGTATTGTTGTTACGAAGAAATCGCGTCCTCTCATAGCTCCTCCGAACTGCCAGCCGCGTTCAATATGTTCGTTTAACGACTGGCTTTTGAACTGTGTGAGGACATAGACTGAATAGATACCGCTGTTAATGAGGTTGGAGAGTGCGAAGTCAATGATACGGTATTTTGCGGCGAAGTATACTGCAGGTTTAGCGCGGTAACTCGTGAGCGGCATTAAGCGTTCGCCCTTGCCGCCTGCAAGGACTATACCCAATACTCTGCCATGCTTGCCTGTGTACATCAAATGCCGTTACAGAAGACTTATAAAAAGTTATTAGCTTTCATGCTCCCTTCCTTGTTCTACGCGTCCGCTTTTGCCGATGTTGCCGGCTACTAACGTTTGGTGTAACGCTCCGAAGGCTTAAACTCCCCGCTAACGTACGGGTACATATTTTCTACGCTCATTGATAAGGTTGAATATCTTACGGACAGAACCCCAGAACAGCTTGATTATCGCCTCTTTTTTCTCCATCCAGCCGCCAACATCCAGTTCTCAACAGCTCACCAATGAATGAGATTATATGTATTACGTTATTTAGGTGTGAGAGCTGAAATACTAAAACTTCTGTAACGGATTTCACCTACCTTTCTTAAAAAATTTATAATTTTTATATTAGGGTTTAGGGGTTAGCTCTATTCACCTATCCCCTATACCCTATCTCCTGCTCACTGCATTAAGTCTTCATACATATCTTTGTACAGACCTGCCGATTTGTCCCACGTGAAATCCTCGCGCATTCCTTCAAGCATGATTTTCTTCCACGCGGTTTTGTCGTTGTTATATCTGTCGACTGCCCTGCGTAACGCCCACATCATTCCGTCAGCGTCGCATGTCTGGAACGTGAATCCGTTTCCTCCTTCGGGTCTGTCAACATCAAACACTGTATCCCTCAGACCGCCGACTTCGCGCACTACCGGAACAGTTCCGTAACGCATTGAAATCATCTGCGACAGTCCGCAAGGTTCAAACACTGACGGCATAAGGAATATATCGCCGCCTGCATACATAAGGTGCGACAAAGGTTCATCATACCCTCTGAAGAGCTTTATGTTCTGCGGATAAGTCTCAGCAGCCTGCATAATACCGTTCTCAATCCAATCATTTCCTGATCCCAGTATCAGAAGTTTCGCCCCTGTGTCCGCTATCTGATTTGCAGCACTGAAGACCATATCAAAACCTTTCTGCTCAACAAGACGGCTGACGCATACGATTACGGGTGCATCAGTCTCAGTATCAAGCCCTGCGCGCGCTAAAAGTTCTTTTTTGCAGGCAGCTTTGCCTTTGAGGTCTTTTACGCTGAATTTCGCAGGTATTTCCTTGTCGCCTGAGGGATCCCAGAATTTAACGTCGAGTCCGTTAAGTATCCCTCTGAGTTTGCTTCTCTGCTGATAAAGTATTCCTGAGAGTTCGCGCGTTGATTCGTACGTCTGAATCTCGTTCGCATACGTTGGTGATACTGTGCTGACGGCTGAGGCTGCGACTATTCCGCCTTTGAGCAGGTTAATCTGACCGTAGAACTCCATTGTCGATGAGCTGAAGCTCCAAGGCTCAAGCCCTGATGCCTCAAGGAACGGTGAAGGCTCAAATATTCCCTGATAAGCTACATTGTGGAGGGTCATTATTGATTTACCGCCTGCCTGCCTGTAATGCCTGTGCCATGCTAGCGCGCAGGGAAGAAACGCCGATGTCCAGTCGTGGCAGTGATAAATATCAGGTTCCCAGTCAATAGCGTCTTTAAGCTCAAGTGCCTGCATACAGAATACTGCAAAAGGTGAGGCCGTCCAGAAATTAAGCTGTGAAGGGTACATATCCCCAGTATAATCTTCGGCCTTGAGGAAATACGTAGGTACTCCCTTAACATCTGCTTTTATCACTGTTGCCGAATGTATGCGCCAGTCATATGCACAATATACTTTGGTCTTAACCGTAGTAGTTTTGAGACCGGCAGCAGCCGCTTTCTCAAGCACGCCCGGCCATGCAGGGGTTACAACGCGAACGTCAACACCTGCCTGACGGAGTGCTTTCGGAAGTGAACCTGCAACATCACCGAGTCCGCCTACTTTTGAGAAGGGGGCGAGCTCTGTTGTTACGAACAATACTTTTACAGCGTTACCGCTTTTCGTCATTGCTACTTTATTGCATTCCTTTCACTGCAAAAATTATGCAAAAAATTTGCTTACTACATACCCCTGAAATCAATCGAATAGGCTTTGGCGGCATATTCATGCACGACCCTGTGAGTGTTGAAGAAGCTGGCATCGAGTGCGATTGTGTGCCTCATCATGTCAACCCATTTGTCATGATTCTCATAGTATGTAGGTATTACCTTTTCCTCAAGTTTCTTATAGAGGTCATCAGCATCAAGACTCTCATCGTAATGCTGAGCGTTAGCTGCTTTGGCCTCAGTTGCCGTAGGCTCAGGGCCTATCGACCAGCCGGTAACGTCCTCAATCCAGCCCTCAATCCACCAGCCGTCAAGAACACTGAAATTCATTATGCCGTTCATCGCGCATTTCATTCCCGAAGTACCGCTTGCTTCTCTCGGCCTTATAGGAGTGTTGAGCCATACGTCAACGCCCTGAGTTAAGAGCGAAGCTATTTCCATGTTGTAATTGTCGATGAAAACTATTGTAACACTGTCCCTGAGTGCTTGGGAAGCCTGACGTATTTTCTGAAGGAGTCTTTTGCCGCCGTCATCCTGAGGATGTGATTTGCCTGCGAAAATAAACTGAACTTTGTTTTTACCTGCTATTTTCTTGAGACGCTCAACGTCTGTGAGGAGCAAATCAGCTCTCTTATACGTTGCAGCCCTTCTGGCAAATCCTAACGTGAGTACATTAGGGTCAAGCTGTATACCGTTGGTTTCGAGTATACGCGCAAAAAGTCTGAGCTTAGATGCCTGATGAGCTGCCCAAACCTCTTCTTTGGGGATAGTGAGTGCCTGAACGAGTCTTCCGGGGTCAAGTTCCCAGCCAGGAATATGCTTGTTATAGAGTTTGCGCATACCTGAGCTTATCCATGTTGTCGGGTGAATGCCGTTAGTTATCCAGTCGACAGTCTCCATGTTAAACATTGCATTGCTGACTTCGGCGTGTTTCTTAGCGACTCCGTTGACGTAACGGCTGTATTTGAGTCCTAATTCAGTCATTGATACGCCCGGCTTGTCAGGAATCATTCTGTGAATCGTTGCGCGCGCCTCATCAGGGAAAACGCTGTCAATCATATCGAACTGGAAATAGTCATGTCCTGCAGGAACAGGAGTATGCGTAGTGAATACTACCTGCTCGCGGATTTTGTCGGGGTCGTAATAACCAAGCTCGCGCATGAGTTCGAGCGTTAAGAATCCTGCATGACCCTCATTAAGATGGAACGTGTCGATGTTCATATAGCCGAGATCCCTGAGCATTCTCAAACCGCCTACACCAAGTATAAATTCCTGGCATAACCTGTAACGGTTATCACCGCCGTAGAGATACCAGCAGAGTTTACGGTCATCAGGGTGGTTAGGCTCGAAATCAGTATCAAGGAAATATATAGGCAGAGGATAACCTGTTGCGCCTATGCACTCATAGACCCATGCACCTACCTGAATATCACGGCCCTGAATTTTGATTGTAATTCTGTTAGGTAAAAGCGTAAGTTCTCTTGAAGGATCCCAAATGACGGGTTTCTGTAACTGCCAGTCATCAGAATTGAACTCCTGAACGAAATAACCTTTGCGGTATAAGAGGGTAACTCCTGCCATAGGAACGCCTAAATCAGCTGCGCTCTTGAGGATGTCGCCCGCCAGTACACCGAGACCCCCTGAATAAGTAGGGATTGATTCTTTAAGCCCGACTTCCATTGAGAAGTAGGCTACGGGGCGGAAGGCGGGATCGTTTTCCATCAGCGTCCGAAGTGAATTTCCGAGATCGCTTCTGTGCAGTCTTTGAATCATGTGTAAATTGATGACTCCTTTCCGGTTTTATAAGCAGACGGGCGAAAATTGAAATTTGACCACCTGCAAGATATTAAATGAAATGGATTGATTTTATTGAAGTGCATTATCTCATAAAACGGCATTTTTTGCGACAACTGAACCTCCAACGACTAAAGTGTTTGCCGCTTTACGTGTCGTGGAGTTTGAAATGCTAAAAAGCATTGTTTGAGAAGTTTGGTATTTAACTCTCCGCCTATTTCCGGGCAATGATTCTGTAATCTTCAATCTTCCTTCAATAACTGCTTTATCTGCTGTCTTACTGATAAATACATAATCTATCCTAACCTTTAAGAAAATTATATATCTAAAAAAGTAAGCCGCTTAACTCACGACTAAAGTAACGAGTGTACGGCGGCTATTTATTCATATTTATTTAATGCACAGACTCTTCTTATGCATTACATGATCGAACATAAAATCATTTGCCTACTTCATCACGTCTTATGGCGTACTCTTCTTCCTTTGTCATACATAAAGCCTCCTGATTTCCTCGATAGGCATATCAGTCGCAAGATGAATCACACGTTCATCAATTCCGTTCATACGCAAACGTCTGA
>JAFTBA010000013.1 GCA_017458545.1 Synergistaceae bacterium
TGCGACGGAATACACGTTCACCCTGCTGTTGTGAGGAGTACGGTTAAGGCGTTCGGTGATGACAGAGTGATATTCATCAGCGACTCGCTTGAGGCAACAGGTATGCCTGACGGCGAATATACACTCGGAGGCCAACGGGTAATTAAGCACGGCAGAAAGGCAACTCTTGAGGACGGTGTTACGCTTGCTGGGAGCGTAACGAACTTAATGGAGTGCATGAGGCTGGCAGTTAAGGAGATGGGGGTTGAGCTTGAAACGGCTGTGAAATGTTCGGCGGTTAATCCCGTTAGGGCTTTGGGGCTTGAAGGGGAATACGGGAGCATTGAAGAGGGCAGAAGAGCTAATGTTGTGGTGCTTGACGGGGATTTGAGGGTTATGAGGGTGATAAGGGAAGAACTTTTACGGTAACACAAAATTTATCCCCCTGTCTTGATGTTGACGGGGGGAAATTTCTCTCACTGATATATTCTTGCCTCCAACGGTTTTAATTCTTCCATGTCAATCTCCTTCTCATTGCTCAGGATTACCTTTCTCCCCGTTAAACTCTCAGGAAGTTTCACGGCATTCATCGAGAAGTTCGCAGCGGTTACTACTTCATGCCCCTCATACTCCCTCACAAACGCAAAAACCTCTTCGCTGTCCGTCAATATCTCCCTGTAACTTCCCATCGTCAAAACATGATTAGTCCTTCTGAGTTCGAGAAGCCTCTTATACCACGACAACACAGACTTAGAATCTCTCATCTCAGTCTCAGCATTAACGGTTATGTGATTCTTGTTGACGGGAAGCCATGACTCCCCTGCCGTGAAACCTGCATTCTTTCCTGCCGTCCACTGCATTGGCGTTCGGGCGTTATCGCGCGTGAAATACCTCACAAACTTCATGGCCTCTTCAGGCGTAAATCCTTCCTTCAGCGCAAGCTCATACTGTCCTTTAGTCTGAATGTCATCAACCTCATCAATCGTCCGCCAATCGTAATTCGTCATCCCTAATTCCTCACCCTGATAAATGAACGGCGTTCCCCTCATCGTCAGCAGTACAGCCCCCAAAACTTTCGCGGCCTTAACGGGGTCAGCACCTTCCGTGAAAAAATGATTGACGCTTCTGGGCTGGTCATGGTTCTCGAAAAATACAGGATACCAGCCGTTAGTCTCTGTTGCTTTCTGACTGTCAGAGATTGCGCGCTTGAGATCTGTAAGTTTCCAGTCAACAGGATGACACCATATCTCAGCTTTTCCCAACGGTAATGTTACGTGGCTGAACTCAAACAGCATATCGAACACTCCCTCTTCACCTACCCACAACGCAAGCTCATCAGCCTTAACGCCGTTAGCCTCGCCCACAGTAAATATATCGTTATCGCCTTCAACTTCACGTTTGAACTCGTGAAGGTAATCTAATATTCCAGGTTGATTGGCCGTCATAGTGTGAACGTTCACTGTACCGTCCTCAGCATCGGGTTTACCGTCAGCAAAAACTTCAGGCTTCTTAATGTAGGTTATAGCGTCAACTCTGAAACCTCCGACTCCTTTATCGAGCCAGAATTTTGCAGCGTCATAAAGAGCATATCTCACTTCGGGATTAGCCCAGTTCAAATCGGGCTGTTCCTTTGCGAAAGTGTGAAGATAATATTGCTGACGTTCGTGTGAAAACTCCCAAGCACTTCCGCCGAATATACTCCTCCAATTAGTAGGAGGCTCTCCGTTAGGTTTAGGGTCACGCCAAATAAACCAGTCAGATTTAGGGTTATTGCGTGAGGATTTAGACTCCCGAAACCATTTGTGTTTGTCCGAACAGTGATTGAACACTAAATCCATGACGATTTTGATTCCGCGTCTGCCTGCCTCGCGCATGAGTTCATCAAAATCATTCATCGTTCCGAAATTTTCACCTATCGCAGTGTAATCAGAAATGTCATAGCCGTTATCGACCATTGGCGAAGGGTAAACAGGTGTAATCCAAACGGCATTAACCCCTAAACCGTGAAGGTAATCGAGTTTTGATGTAATGCCTTTGATGTCTCCTGTTCCTGAACCGTCAGTGTCAAGAAAACTTTTAGGGTAAACCTGATAGACTGCACCTGACTGCCACCATTTTAATTTTTTACTGAACATTTTTTTTTAGCCTCAGTATTCTTGAAACGCTCTCATCAATTCTTGCTTCAGAAATTCTGCCCGACTTCACCGCCTCAATTACTCCGTCGAATGCCTCTCTGTAATCGTAAGGCATTAAGACAATATCATTACCTGCTTCGATTGCGAGAATAGCAGCTTCGGATGACGAATAATTTTTTGCTACTGCTCCCATGTTGAAAGCGTCAGTGATTATGACACCGTTATAACCGAGTTCATTGCGTAGTTTTCCCGTAACAATTTCATGAGACAACGATGCAGGGAGATTATCTGTTGTGATATTTTTCATGGTGATGTGAGCGGTCATAACGGTGTCGGCTTTTTTGAGGTTATCGCGGAAAGGAATTATCTCAGCGCGTAAAAGTTCGTCCCAAGTTTTTGAGACTGAGACGTAATCCTTATGAGTATCGCCCTTAGTATCTCCGTGTCCCGGAAAATGCTTTAAGCACCCTGCAATGTTATGTTCGTGTAAGCCGTCCAGGAATTGACCTGCTAATTTCGAGACAAGTTCGGGGCTGCTGCCGAAAGCGCGGTCGCCTATGACGATGTTATCGGGGTTAGTGTTGATGTCTGCGACGGGTGCAAAATCCAAGTTGAAGCCGTAATCTTTGAGGTAAGAGGCTATGTATGAGGCAGTTTCTTTTGTGTTACCTGACTCGCCTATTGCTTTAACGCTTGGGAATTTGCGTACGCTGAAGCCTTTAGAGTTAGCGATTCTGGAAATTTGGCCGCCCTCTTCATCGACTGCCATTACAGGGGGGATTTTGCAAATATCTTTAAGGCTTGATGTGAATCGCATGAGCTGAACGGGTGCGTCAAAATTTTTCGAGAAAAACACGAAGCCTCCTGCAGGATATTGCTTCATGGTTTTGCGCATTAAAGGTGATATTGATTTAACACCGAATTTTCGGGGAGTATGGATTTGTTCGGGGGATAATGAGACTTCGAGCTGATCGGGACGGATAACGAAAAGCTGACCGACTTTCTCACGAAGAGTCATTGAGCGCAGGTTTTCGGGTGAAGGGAAATCTGCGTTTGCCGTACCGAATGTTAAGAGCGTTATCAGGAACGCCGTGAGTATTTTCATTTTATTTTATGTGCCTCCATAAACGGATATTTGTTATACTTTAACACAACTTTTTTTGAAATGACGACAGGAAGAAGCGAAATGCGTAAAAATTTGGATTACTACATGACCTTACCTTACAGGCTCGAAATTATACCCGACACCGAAGAGGGAGGATATGCCGCAAGATTTCCCGAACTCACAGGCTGTATAACGTGTTCTGACACTCTCGAAGGTCTGTGGGCTAACGCTCTTGAGGCTAAACGTTTGTGGCTTGAAGCTGCTGTTGAGGATGGTTTATTAACAATTAACAATAAGTTATAAAACTATTATTAAGGCTTCTAATCTTTAAGAAGGGTAGGTAAAAACCGTTACAATAAGATTGGTAAATCAGCTTTTATCTCTAACTAATGTATGAAATACAATTCTACAATTCGCCTAATTTGGTAAAGCAGATTGACAACTGAATATAGGCGGTTGGACGAAGAA
>JAFTBA010000091.1 GCA_017458545.1 Synergistaceae bacterium
CCGCCCATGAGCATTAAGTCGATGTGCTGAATCTCAGCGTCTTCGAGAGCCGGGACTGCTGCGACAGCAACACAGTCAGTGAGTCTGGCCATGAGGTGAGTAACGTGCATGAGGAGGTCTTCGATTCCGCTTCTGCTGCCTATGATTTCGCGCCTTATGTCCTCAGAATGGAGATGATGACGTGCGCGCGAGGTAACGGAGTCGACATAGACTCTGTATGCTCTGGCAGTGGGTAATCTTCCTGAAGACGAGTGAGGCTGATAGAAGTAGCCTAATTCCTCGAGGTCGGCCATTTCGTTGCGGATAGTTGCAGGGCTGAGACCCTTGATATATTTTTTGACGATTGTGCGCGAACCTGCGGGCTCACCTGTTTTGATGTATTCGTAAACCACCGCCAGAATAATGCTTAACTGTCTTTCTGTCATTAACTTGCTCACCTCCTGAATGTTTTTAGCACTCACATATAACGAGTGCCATTAGAATTTTAACGCGGATAAGATTAGCAGAGTGATAAAAAAAAGTCAACAGTAAAAAAAAATGAACATGCTATAATCTGTCGGACAAATTCAAAACGAGGTGAACGAAAATATCAGTACCGGTAACAATTTTAACGGTGTCATTCAACGCAGAGGCAACGATTTCGAGAACGATAGAGAGCGTAATGAATCAGACATACAGTGAAATAGAATACATAGTTATAGACGGAGCATCAAAGGATAATACTGCAAAAGTTGCGGGGTCATACGTCGAAAAGTTTAATGCCAAACCGAACAGAACGATGAGAGTAATTTCAGAACCCGATAAAGGAATGTATGACGCTCTCAACAAGGGAGCAAGGCTGGCTAAAGGCGTGATAGTCGGACAGATTAACGCTGATGACTGGTACGAACCTGATGCAGTTCAGACGATGGCGGAGCTGTGGGAACGCGAACATTACGATTTGGCTTGGGGAAGCCTTAATGTGATTACAGGGGCAGGGAATTTCGTGAAACATGCTAAACGCGGATTGTTCTGGTCGACTTCACACTGGTGCCATCCTGCAGCGTTTGCCTCACGCGAAATACTGTTGAAGTATCCTTATCCGCTGGTTAATTCACATGATGATTTTGATTTTGCGACACATCTTTATGTTGACGGGAAGAAGTTAATACCGCTCGATAAAGTGATAAGCAACTTTACTTTCGGCGGAATGAGTACCAAAAAAAATTTCAGCGAGGTCAGAAAACGTATCAATGAGATTTACGGCATTCATAGGAAATACGGAATGAGCAGACTGTATTATGTGTACAGAGTTATTTTTGAGACCGTTAAATATATTCTCACTTAATGTAAAATAATCGTGAAGTAGAGAGGAGATGAGAATAATAGAAAAATTACGTTTGTATTTGGAGACAACGGTATTCAATTATTACTTTGATGAAGACCGACCGGGACACGAAGATGTGTTAAGATTATTTGAGGCTATAAAAGCCGGGAAATATAAGGCTTATACATCGGAGTTTGTAGCAAAAGAATTGGAGAAAGCTCCAGAACCTAAACGATCTGGCATGTTGGCTCTCATTGAGAAGTATGAAACAAAATCCTTATCTTCCAATCATAAAGTTGAAAACTTAGGAGAACTTTATATAGAAAGGGGGATTATTCCGGCTTCGCACTTATTTGACAGCTTGCATGTAGCTATGGCTTCAGTATATGAGCTTGATTGTATTATTTCGTATAACTTCCATCATATTAACCGGGAAAAGACAAGGATATTAACTGCGAGTATAAACAAAGAAGAAGGGTATAGCGGAATAATAATAACTGACGCTAAGGAGGTACTAAATCATGAGCGATAAGACTTTCGATGGATATGACAGTTTCGAGGACTGGCTTGATGCAACCCGTGTCAGTCTTTACGAAGAAGTAAAAGATATGACAATAGATGAGCGATTAGCCTATATTCATAAAACGACAGAGCCTATTCTAAAGGAGTTTGGTATTAAAGAGAGTACCTTAAAGCCTGTACAGCCCAGAAAAAGAGAAAGGGTAGCGATCTGACCGTAACAAACAGTGAAAATAGAGGAGATGAGAGTAATCGAGAGGGGGACAGCGGAATAATGATTGTTACAGCAGAGGAGGTATTAAGTTATGAACGAGAAAGTCTATGATGATTTTGAAGATGAGTTAGACGCAATACGTCTCAGTCTTTATGACGAAGTGAAGGATATGACAACAGATGACATGATAGCTTACCTTCACGAGCAAACTGCCCCTATCATAAAGAAACTTGGGCTTCAATACAGTACCTTAAAACCGGTACAGCCCCGAAAAAGAGAAAGGGTAGCATTCTAACCGCAATATCCCCTCAAAAATCTCGCTGTATACCCTTTCTTTTTCTTCATTACCTCCTCAGGCGTTCCGAAAGTTACTACTTTCCCTCCTCTTTCACCGCCCTCAGGCCCCAAATCTATAACGTAATCCGCAGACATTAACACATCAAGATTATGTTCAATGAATATCACTGTGCTCTTGTTAGTGTCTACTATCCTGTGTACTATCTCAAGCAGTTTACGCACATCAGTGTAATACAAACCAGTCGTAGGTTCATCAAGCAAATACAGCGTCCTTCCTCCGAATTTCTTTGACAGCTCTTTAGCGAGTTTCACCCTCTGAGCCTCACCGCCCGATAACGTCAGCGCAGACTGTCCCAAATGTATATATCCTAACCCTGCATCATGTATCAGTCTCAATTTCCCTGCTATCTTCGGTATGTCCCCGAAAAATTCCCCTGCCTCATCTACCGTCATGTTCAATACGTCAGCTATATTCTTACCCTTGAATTTCACCTCTAACGTCTCGTGATTGTACCTCGTTCCCCCGCAAACCTCGCAGTCAGAATATATATCGGGCAAAAATAACATCGACGTTTTCACGCTCCCGGCACCTCCGCAAGCCTCACACCTTCCCCCCTTAACGTTGAAACTGAAACGTCCTGCATTCCAGCCCCTA
>JAFTBA010000092.1 GCA_017458545.1 Synergistaceae bacterium
CATAAATCAGCCTGTGAAGAACTGAGAGCAAATGCGAACTTTTGTTATCTCCTATCGCCTGAAAATAATTCATGTGAACTACCCCCGCTTATAGAAGCGGGGGCTTCCTAATTCAACGAGGCTGCAACACAAATCTTGCGATTCATATCGTCTTACGTCCTCTCCAAAGGCGTCGTTAAAAATTCCCTGCGTCCCACAGGTATTTTGTTTCCCTAGCAATATCATGTTTCGCGCTGCATGGATGTCTCGGTCTTCGCTGTATCCGCAGTCACAGTTATATATCCTGTCTGATAACTTTATGTCCTTCTTGAACTTGCCGCAATTAGGACAATATTTTGTCGTCGGTGCGCTTGACGGCAGAACCGTTACCCGTTCGCACTTCATCAACTTCGCTTTCACAAGCCCTAATATTGAGTGCTGAACCGTACGACCGAACAAGCCTTTATGCCAGCCTCTCAAATTTTCGTCCTGCATATATACTCGTTCATGTTCTAATAGCTCATGCACTATCTTGTTTGCTATGTCGCGCTTCCTGCTGCCTAATCTATGATATGCTTTTCTCAATAACTTCACGGCTTTGTAACGATTGTTTGAACCCTTTTTACGCCGTGCTATTAATCTTTGACACTTCTTTATTCGTTCACTTTCTTCAATCAATACTTTTATCTTACGGCCGTCTGAAGTCGTTATCGTTGTTTTGATTCCCATATCTATACCAATCTCTGGTTTATGTTTCTTCATCTCACCTCCTTTATTACGATATGTTGTTACTGCTAAATAGTAACCGTCTGGGAGGTTGAGCAGTTTAGCATTAGCAAATTCGAGACCGGGTATGTTCCAAAACTGATTAGCTCCCTTGATTTTTATACGTTTGTCAAATCCCTGAATGCCTATGTGAGTTTCATCATAGAACCTGTAGGTTACATGGTACTCCTGAAGGTTTATCGAGTCATAATCAGACTTATAGTGCAGACTGCCTACCTTGCTGTGATTTTTCTTCTTCGATGATAGTGATTTAAGGTTATACTTTATGCCTTGAATAACTGACTGCCTCATTTGTGAGGATATATACTGCAAATCATGTGTTACAGGCTGATGGTCTTTATCCAGTCCATGAACGGTTATTATCTTTGTGTCGTAGTCGTTAATATCATGGTCATTCATGAAAGTAATAGCGTCATTGTACATCCATTTAGCTTCGACAAAAAGCATTTTGAGGTGAACTCTTTGCTCTTCGTTCAAGTGAGAGAAGTCTATTTTCACACGATAGACACGGCAGATCTGAGACTTACGCTTTTCTCTTGTCTTTCTGCCTTGTTCACGGATTCTGTTGTTCTTGGCTAATCTCTCTTCTTCGGTCATGTTAATATTATATCTTATAATAGTGCAATTCATCCCCTGCTTAAAGAAGCGGGAGGCTTCTTGCTAATTTGAGATAAAAATTTTCTGAAAAGGTTATAATTTTTTTTAACTATGATTAGACTTGCTGAATGGGAACGCGATAATTTCATTAATTCCGTTATGTCCTCAGCCGTAACTGTTATGTTTCCATCGAGGGAAATTTATTTTTCACCCGAACATCTCAGAGTTATGCGGCTCAATATTGACACATGCCCTAAAACTTTAGACCAATGGTACGAACTCTGTCACCCTGAAGATCACATGAGACTCTCAAGACTCGAAGCAGCTGTTTACGGCCGTGAAAACACCGTGAGTATTACCAGACGGCTTTACTGCGGAGACGGTTATTACAGAAATTTCAGGCTTGACGCTGAGATTCAAAGGGATATTTCTGGCAGACCGACAAAATTAACAGGCTGTGAAACACTCGCTTTAAGTGCATGGTTAGCTAATGCTCAGGAGGGCGACAGAATAGAATGCTCAGAACCTGACGGACGTACTAAAATTCTCGAAGCAATACGCATTCAGGGCATAATGACTCTGCGTGACATAGGACAGATTGAGGACATGGAGAACGAAAACATGAGATTAAGGCGCGAGATTCAACGCAGGATTTTCGCTCAAAGCCCTAACATTCCCGAACTCCCCGAAGATTTCAGCAGACCGGCAATAATACGCACTAAACTCGAAGACTCTATCAATTCAGCTTTGAACGTCATGACCGGCGATAACAGACTCAAAGCATTACGGCGTTCATTGAACGAGACATGTTTAACGATAGGCGTTGCAGGTTTAACCAGCAGCGGCAAATCATCATTCCTCAATGCTCTTTTGGGTGAACGTTTAATCCCTGAACAGACCAGAGCAACAACTAACATTCCCATTATCTGCCGTGAAGGTCCGTTAAGAACCGCAAAGGTCTTTTATCAGGACGGACGCTGTGATGAAATCAGAGGCTCAAAGCTCACAGCCTCATACATGAAGAATGCTGCCTCAGAGGTTTACAATCCCGGCAACAAGTCAGGCATTTCACGAATCGAAATCACTATACCCGGCGCAATGATTCCGAAAGGTATATGTTTTGCTGACACTCCGGGCTTTGATGCTCTTGCAGGTTCGGGGGGAGTGGCTTTGAGGAATGTATTGCCCGAACTGGACATGATAATTTACGTTACGCCCGTCCGCGCAAGATTAAAGGGTGCTGATTACGAGTACCTCAGAATGCTCATGACCATGAACGACAGAATAGTGTTCGTACTTTCGCAGATAGATTTAGAGCGCGATGACTCTGAAGCAGGTAAAGTAATTCATTCTGCACATGACAAAATTTTAAGCGACATCAGTGCAATCAGAAGGGACATGAAGAATTTTTGCGGAAAGGATTTCGATGTTATACCCGTTTCATCGAAGAACGCCCTCGAAAAATTTTACGACAAAAAATCTCAGGCTTGGTACGACTCTAACATTGAGGATGCCGTTAAATATTTTTCCGTTCTCGGCAATAACCCTTTCACACGCGCGTTAATGCTCAGGGCTGAAAGGACATTAAGAATTATTGACGGTGCTGTTGAAAGAAGAGAAGTTACAGGTTCATCACGCTGGCGGCTGCAGGAGGCTGCAGGTAAACTGAAAAAGATTCTTGCTGACGGTGCTGACGTTCCCTCAATGCCTGAAAGTTATTCGTTTGCCGAGAGCGTCATCACTCCCAAAAACAAACCCGACAGCCCTTTAACGGGTCTTATCATTTCGATGAAAGAGCTTGAATTTCGCAGGCGTTTCTTCGAACTTGAGGCGTTCAATGTGAAGAACAGTGCTGTACTTTTGGGAGCTGAACGCGAACAGAGCATGAAACTTTTTGCGCGTCTCTCGCATAATCTTATGGCCGAGAGTCTTCCCGACGGGGGTGTAACTTCTGGTGAATGGCTGTTCACCGGGCGCGTAATGCCTTTCGAGTGCGTGAGGGTTACTGTTACGGGCAGCAGCGATAACATTCTCATTGCTCCGTCGGACGCTAAGATTCAGCCTAATGTTGACTGGCATAAACTCTTCCGTGATTATGTGCC
>JAFTBA010000093.1 GCA_017458545.1 Synergistaceae bacterium
AGTGAGGCAAGAATTATAACGAGGAATATTCTTAACGTTACCGAGTATGTGTTAATGTCAACTGACCATTTGCCGAGTAATTCTGCGATGGGGTCTTCAAGGAAAGGGCTGGCCATGTGAAAAATCATCTCCTGAAATTTTTATGTCAAGCCGAAATTATAACAAAAAATTCCCGAAAGCCTTTCGTTTAAGTAAGCCTTCGGGAAAATTCCTGTCATTCACAAAAAAATTTCTCTACCCTCTCATAACATCTAATGCGCCGTTCCACATATCACGCCCCGTAGTAACAACGCTCAAATTTGCCTCATATGCTCTGCTCGCAACAAGCATGTCTGTCATTTCGCGGACGAGGTTGACATTAGGGTAAGCGACATAACCTTCCTCATTAGCGTCAGGGTGATCGGGCTGATATGCCATTCTGGGTGCGCCGTTGTCCTCAGTTATTCCGAGAACCCTAACGCCTCCTATATCATGATACCCTCCTAATGTAGTGTCGAGCATTTCAGCGAAAACAGGTACGCGTCTTTTGTAAGGGCCTCCTGCTTTAGTCCTTGTTGTGTTAATGTTAGCGAGGTTCGACGAAATTGTATCCATCCATAAACGGTGAGCCGTTAATGAACTTCCTGCTACTTCGAGACTGTCAAATATTTTCATGTTAATACCTTCTTATCTTCCTGCTATGACCGATTTAAGCATTGTCAACTTGCTTGAAGCCGCTCTCATAAACGCTGTATACATCATTCGTGTTTCGGCTAAAACTGCCATTTCTCTTTCAGGGTCAACGTTGTTCAGGTCTAAACGATACTGCTCATCCATTATCTTGAAGTCAGCTGCGTGAACGTCCTTTATTTTCAGAGGGTGCGACGGTATATGCCCTGCATTGGTTACAGTCATATGAAGACGGCTGTCCTGTTCCATTACCTCGCGCATTTGATCCTCAAACGATACATTATGACGCGCATACCCGGGTGTATTGGCATTAGCTACGTTTTTGCTGACGGCCTGAAATCTTTGCGCTAAACATTCGGCTTCCTTATCTATTACGCTCCATGTATAATCGCCGAGCATTGTACATTGTTTCACTCCCTGCTTGAAATTTACAGTAATTATACACTATTCACATTACGCAGTTCGTGTTTAGAATGTTAATATTACATGCAAAGGAAGGTGTTTAGTGAATGCAGGACATTCAGCAGCAAATTAATGCTGAACTCGATAAGTTTGACCGTCTTACTGCAGAGGCAAGAACTATACTCAATAACCTCTCGGAAAGACTCGAACAAGGTTATCCCCCAAGCTCTGCAGTTAATTCGGGGTTATACGCTTCATTAAAAGGATTAAGGCAGCTTTACGAGAGCGTTTGCTCAATGATAGCAGCCGAGTCAGTATCATCGGAGTTATTACAGCAGGAACTCTCATCAAAAGAACTGCGCGAAATCACAGCGTCCCTCAATGAGACTCTCGAAAAAGCAAGAGATGATGTTAAGCGTTTCATCAGAATAAGATCGTCAACCGAAAAATTCAACGATTACATTAAACCCGTTCAGGAAAAAGCAGAGAAGTTACTGCAGAGATTAGAGACTCAAAATCTTTCGGGCAGCGCAAAAAAATCAGCACTCAATGAAGCCGAAAAATACCGCAAGTTTGTAGCCATGCTCGACACCAAACTCACAGAAGGAAATATCTCAAACACTGAGGAACTCGTAAAGATTTTTCCGCCTATGATGGTCGTAGGATTAACGGCTAATTATTATTACGTTGAAGGGTCTGAGACTCACAGCAGTGATAAAACTGATGACACTGAAGACGAAGATGATGACCCCCATAGTGAGTTGGCCGGAGAAAATCACGCGGATGTTGAAACAGATGAAGAGGAAGATGAAAATGTAGTTGTTGATGACGGTACAG
>JAFTBA010000094.1 GCA_017458545.1 Synergistaceae bacterium
ATTTTAGGCGTTAAAGGCGTGCTAGCAGTTTGCGGGTGCTGGTCACAGGCAATAGACAAAGAGTCTGCCCGTGAATTAGGAGTTGACATTCTCGCAGGTTCAAAAGGCAAAAGCAATGTCCCTGATGCTGTAACAAATATGCTGATTAACGGACGGAGTTTCAAGGACATAAGAACTCAGGATATTTTCACGCCTTCAGAATGGGAAGAGTTACCGCTCACTTCAACAGTTATGCACTCACGCGCTTTCGTTAAGATTCAGGACGGCTGTAATCATTTCTGTACTTACTGCATAATCCCGTTCCTGAGAGGCAGACCGGTAAGCAGACCTCCCAAAAACATAATCAGCGAAATTCAAAGACTCATAGACTCGGGAACAAAGGAAGTAATTTTCACGGGCATTCACTTGGGGATTTACGGCCATGATATTGACACTTCACTGGCTGAACTGATACGAAGTATCTCAGCTGTTGACGGTCTGAAACGTTTGCGGTTAGGGTCGCTTGAACCATTCTGCCTGACCGATGAACTGATGAACGCTCTTGCCGATTGTAAACCGTTCTGCCATCATTTGCACCTTCCGTTACAGAGCGGTGATGATAAAATTCTGGCTTCAATGAGACGCGGATATACCGCTGAAGATTTCGTGAAGGTCTGCGGAAAAGCAAGAGCAGTAATCTCTGATGACCTTCACATTTCAAGCGATATACTTGTCGGATTTCCCGATGAAAATGAATCGGCGTTTAACAACACGCTTGATGTTATGAAAGCGTCAGGTATGGGACGTGTGCATGTATTCCCATACTCTGCGAGGGAAGGAACGTTAGCAGCTAAAATGCCTAATCAAATTCCTCATGCCGTTAAAATTTCGAGAACCTCAGAGGCTATAACGCTCGGTAAAAAATTATTCTCCTGTTACGCCGAACGTTTCATCGGCAGAGAAGCCGAAATCTTAATCGAACGCAACGGCAAAGGACATACCCGTCATTACATCGAGGCAGAATGTACATGTAACAGTAAAAATGAAAACGAAATCGTGAAAGCTGAGGTGATTCGTTTTGCTGACGGCAGGTTTGAATGTTTGTGCAGGGATTGATGCAGGGTCATCATGTTCAAAGATTGCTTACTCGGATAATTTAGGAACAAGGATTATCGCTGAAACTGAAGGATTTGACGCTGTTGCACTGCGTGAAGAGGCTGAAATTTTTTTTGATGAGCCTGTGTTCTCATGTGTCATTGCGGTTTCGGACTCGCTGAACTCAAGACAACGTGATACCTTAAAACGTCAGGCAGTTAATGCAGGTTTCAGGGACGTTAAGATTATCGGAGCGTTTGAAGCTGTAAGTTTTTGGCTTGGAGATGAAGCGAGGACTCTGGTTTATGATTTCGGAGCGTCAAGGAGCAGTATTTTTGTGATTGAGGGCGGTGAAGTTCTTGAGAGTGTGGTTCTTGATGATGTATGCGGAGATTCATTCGACAGGATTTTTGCCGAATACCTTTGTGAACGCAGGCTGCTCAAAAAAAGTAAACAACGAACTCATCAGAGAAGCAAGGCGTTTGAAACACGTACTCAGTGAAAGCACTTCAAGGAGCTGGCATAACGTTAATATTTACCGTGAGGATTTTGAGAGGCTGATATATTTTCCTGTTAAAAGGGCATTGCACACGGTCAACAGATTGAGAAGAGTCCGAAAACCTGAGAGATTTGTTTTAACGGGAGGGTGTGCGAAAATTCCATTAGTCAGAGAATTTTTGTGTGATATTTTTGCTGACGCTGACGGAATCATTGCTAAGGGAGCTGCAATGAGGGCATTAGAGCTGACGAAACAGACTCAACAGCAAGCAAGAAAAAACTTAAGTGATACAGCCTCCCGAATGCGTGAGATTAGGACGGAGATATTAAGGATTGAGGATAAACTGACCCGTCAGCAGAAAGATAGATTATATGTGCTGTTCAAACAGGCTGAAGGGATTAATGATTCTGGGGCGGTAACGCTTATGGAAAACTTAATCAGTGAGATTTGTAATGCCTGAATTAACATACTCCCCACGCGTCGCGCAGCACGCGCCAGTAAAGGCGGGGGATTCCGGTATCAACAAGCCTTGTGCTCTTGCGAGTGTTTTACGGGTTCTCCTCATACGGCTAATGCCCTAACCATGTGAATATTTATTGCCGCAATTCTTATCCCTTTTGCTTGCTGAGAATCGACACGTTGATTCATTTTAGTAATTGCCGTAGAATGAATATAAAAAATTTTCAAGCAGAGGGAATCAATCATGGGAAAAGGTAGCATGTTCAAATATTATGCGTTTATCAGCTACAGCCACAAAGACAAGAAAATTGCCAAGAAGCTGCAGGCATGGCTTGAACATTATCATCTTCCGTCAAAGGTTATTGAGTCTCATCCTGATCTGCCTAAAAAACTGAGTCCGGTGTTCATTGATGAGTCTGATCTTATCGCAAGGGACGGGAGTCTCACTGAGTCGCTGAAACATTATCTTGACGAGTCGAACTACCTGATATTAATTTGTTTACCGAACAACGCGAAATCATCTTAGGGGTATCCGCTCGCGTGTTTTTGATGAGTGCCTATACATGAGAGAGTATTTCGGTGTCATGTATAACGTTCTGGTCATGGAAGTAAAAATCTTCCATACTCCTCGTGAAAGGATTGTCGGCATTTCCGCGATTCTTTTTCCTGATAAATTCTTCCTTTGACTTTGAAAAGTAATGATTGATTCGTATCCTGTTGAAACTCACTTTTTTTGTAAACGGACCAATTACTGTTTCA
>JAFTBA010000095.1 GCA_017458545.1 Synergistaceae bacterium
GCCTGATAACCTGCCCATCTCCTGAAAAATCCGTCCTCTGCTCCGTTAGCTTTTATGCTCTCTATCATCTTTATTCCCGAAACTGTTGAGGAATAAAATTTACCTGTGTCCGATGTATGTACCTTTACCACATCAACAACCTGTTTTGAAATCAGGTATGCCAACAGACTGTTAAGCACCACCGACAACAGACCTATAGCAGAAAGAATAACACTGTACTTCATCATGACTGCAATGTAAAAAATCGTCATTGACACATTAATCAGAAGAGGTGCCAGAGTATTTATCAGCGTCGACGCAACTGAAGACATTGAAGCCTTCCTCATATGAATGTCCCCTGCTAATCTCTGCGAATAAAATTCCATAGGAAGCCTCAGAATCTTCCACATGTAAGAGGCATTACCTACCACTGACATTTTAGCGTTAATCCTCAGTGAGGCCGAAACATTAACGAACATTGCCGTGAGATGAAGTATTCCCAAGAACGCAAGCAGTACAAAAAATTCATAACTGAATGACCACCCGGTACCAGCTTCAGGCAAAATCCTGTCCATGAAAATTTTTGACATCATCGGATTCAGTGCCTCAAATACTGACAGAGCAGCTGACGCAAGTGCTGTGAATATTATTGCCGCTGCTGTTCCCTTGAGCATTCTGTTCACGAATGACAGAACACTCTTAGGCTTTCCTTCGGGCTTGAAATCCTCTGAAGGTGTTAGCAGTATACATACTCCCGTGAAGGATTTGCTGAACTCTTCGATTGAAAGTTTTATTCTGCCTTTTGCAGGGTCATTAATGACTGCCTTGTTCCCACTGAAACCGTCAATCACAACAAAATGATTCAGATTCCAAAAGGCTATACACGGAAATTCACAGTCTTCTCTCAGAAGATTAACACCGGGAAAACGGAATGCCTCAGCACTAAATCCGTAACTCTCTGCAGCCTTCATAACATTTTCAGCCTTAGCACCGTCCCTCGAAACTCCGCAGTCCTTACGCACCTGTTCAAGCGGTAACCACTTGCCGTAATATGACGCTATCATCGTCAGACATGCTGCTCCGCATTCAACTGCTTCAAGCTGTACTATGACGGGAACTTTGCATACACCTTTTCTGACGGGGGATTTAATTTTTTTGTTCATGTTTCCTTCCTAATTTATATATATCAGTTAAATAAAAAGTCTATCGGTCTCAAATGCTCTACCGTAATATCCGCGCTGTAAATTACGTCAGCCATTCCCTTAACATTTGCAGCACCTATATATTTTCCCTGAACGTTTAATCCTGTGTCACGGACTGATGACTCAGTGTCGCCTATCTTAACGGGCATTCCGCTTTTCAGAGCGTCCCTTTCGGTCGTGAAGTGTGCAATACCGTTTGAGACTTCGGCATTTACAGTTACATTCCTCTCGATGTTACCGACAAATGACCAGACTGATAACCCCGTTAAAAGCAGCAGCACTGAGGCAAGTACAGCCCAGTCAAAAGGATTCACGGCACTCAGAAAATCATTGAGGTTCTCAGTTGAATATACATGCTCTATAGATTCCTTCCTGAACAATTCTTTTTCTTCCATTTTGAGTTTCAGCTCTTCCTCTTTACGGTGAATATTATGAAAATTATACTGCATTGAGATTATAATATCCCTCATGGAAATAATAAAATCCGCTCTTCGTTCTCTTGCAGGTAACAGAGTTCGTTCCCTGCTGACAATGACTGGTATTATCATAGGCGTAGGCTCCGTTATAGTTATGGTATCACTGGGAAGGGGTGCAGCTATTGTAGTTGAGGATTACGTAGCAAGTTTCGGAGAAAATATTATTCATATATATCCCTCACAGCCTAAGAACAACAACAGCGAAAGATCTGCTGCAGGTAGTTGGTTTTCACTCAGGTTCAATGACGCGAAAGCAATAGCCGATGAAAATTTCACTCTCACATGCGCAGTACCTCAAATCAGTATTACATCGCAGGTCATTTTCGGCGGCAGCAACTGGAAAACTTCCGTTCGCGGAACAACAGCAGACTTCCTCAAAGTACGTCCCTTCAGAGTCAAACAGGGTATATTCATCAGTGATAATGATGTGCGTTCGGCAAATAAAGTCTGTGTTCTGGGTGCTACTCCTGCAAAAGAACTCTTCGGTCAGTCAGACCCTATCGACTCAATAATACGAATAGGACGCATACCCTTCAGGGTAATAGGCCTCTTAACCGAACAGGGCGTTGACGCTGTAGGCAATGATGATGATGACATTCTCGTTGTCCCTGTAACTACTCTTCAAAGGAGACTGACACATTACGGCACTCACAACAACAGCGTACAGAGAATAACAGTTCAGGCTAAAAGCCGTGAGCTTCTCGGAGCTGCTGAAGACGAATTGAAACAGATACTCCGTCAGAGGCACAGAATCAATGATGACTCAGGTGACTCTGATGACTTCACGGTACACCAGCTCACTGAAGTACTCGAAAGCACTGAGCAGACTGTCAATGCACTGTCCGTAATGCTGAGTTTCGTTGCAGGAATATCGCTGCTCATCGGAGGCATAGGTATCATGAATATCATGCTTGTTACTGTTACGGAACGTACTCACGAGATAGGCATACGCATGGCCGTAGGAGCAAGGCCGTCAAACATTCGCATTCAGTTCTTAACTGAAGCTGCTGTCCTCTCGGCTGTAGGAGGCATAATCGGTATCGCTCTGGCTGCCGTAATCGTTGCTGTAATAGCTGATATGTTTAACTGGCCTGCATCAGTTTCGGCTGATATTGTCATAATAGCTTCCGGGTTTTCTGCATTTGTCGGAATGATTTTCGGACTGTGGCCGGCGTGGAAAGCGTCTCAGCTGGATCCGATAGAGGCATTGAGACTCGATTAATATATTCTGAAAGAACAGGTGAAAAATTTTTATGAACATTTATTCGATGGAGCCTTACAGGGAAGTGTGCTTAGACATAGTTATGGATAACGGCCTTTACGCAGGAAAGATAGAAGCTGATTTCAGTCCTGTCATGAAGACCCGTTTACGTATCAAACAAATAAAACTGAAGCCCGAATACATGAACGAAACTGTGATAAGGCAGGCACTCGCCGAACTCATCTCATCAGGTCAGGAGTTAGGCGCGGAGACTATCAACTGGCGTTACCCCGAACCTGAGGGGTCAGATTACACCGATGAAGCGAATGATCCTTATTATGCTCTGATGAGTTCAGCAGCAGTGTTCTACTCTGAGTATGATTTAGTGAGGACAGTTCACGGAAGGGAATACAAAATCAACATGGACATTCTCCCTAAGAGAATGCAGCATGATTATCACGTATCAGCTGAATGGATTGCCGATACCGGTATAACGTTCATACCGTTTGAGGAGATGAGTCCGTATGTCAGTGAAATTTCATCAATCATAGCCGAAGACCCTGATGCAGCGCTGCTGTCGCCATTGGGAGCGAGGGAATATGACACTGATACGAGTTTCATAGCGTTGTGCAAGGGCGAAGTTATGGGCTGGGTAGTATGCAAAAAAGTTGACAATAAGACAGTTGAATTTGTTGCATTCTACACTGCCGGGAAATTCCGTGCATACAGGAGGGGAGGCGGAGTGATTATCACGATAGCGATACGGAGGATACAGAAGAAATACTCAGTCGTTAAACTGTTTCTTGATGACAAGGCGAGGTCATTGAAGAGGTTTTACCCTCATTATTTCGGCAGAGCATTCAGCGAGGGAACGCGATGGTTTTATCTTGACCTGATTCCGAAGGGTGAAGCTGCTTTATTGTGAAACCTATAGCAATATTGTAGAATGTGAATTAATTTCCGCTTAAGGAGGTGAATAATCATGACATTCACGAAGGAACAGATACGCAAGGCCATGACCTGCAAGACAGTTGATGAACTTCTCGCTTATGCAAAGAGTGAGGGCATTGAGATTTCACGCGGACAGGCCGAAGAGTACATCGCTCGGAATTGCAAACGAAAGCTCACAGGCGAGGAACTTGCTCAGGTTGTGGGAGCCCCTGGCGAACCGCAGTATGACATCAAGAAAGAGAAATAGTCTGCTAAGGCTTTACGCTCCCCCTGAGCTTCAGGGGGAATTATTCAAAGGAGGTGAAGAATGATGACGTTTACGAAAGAACAGATTCGCAAGGCAATGAACTGCAAAACCGTTGATGAGCTTCTTGCTCTGGCAAACAGTGAGGGCGTTGAGCTTTCACGCGAACAGGCCGAAGAGTACATAGCGCAGCTGGGCAAACGCAAGCTGACTAATGAGGAACTCGATAAGGTCGCGGGGGGAGATGGATGTGGCGGGGTTAATTGTGTAGTGTGTGAGGGCGTATGCAGGAAAGATAAGTGAATAACCTGCCTGCTTTACCGCTCAGGCTATCCGCTCCTCCTGAGTGTCAGGGGAGAATTTGAACAATCATGACGTTTACGAAAGAACAGATACGCAAGGCTATGACATGCAAAACTGTCGATGAGCTTCTCGCTTATGCAAACAGTGAGGGGATTTCCATGACACCTGAACAGGCCGAAGAATACATTGCACAGAATGGCAGACGCAAACTCACTGATGAAGAACTCGCTCATGTCGTTGCCGCTGACTGCGCAGCAGCCTGCATGTCCGATGACATCAACAATTACAAAACCAAAGATAAATAGCACGATAAAAATTCAGGAGGACTTAAAATTTGAGGTTAAGCAAATATGACACAATACTGCCGTTAATCAATTCAGACGGCGTTGAATCAGGTGAACATGCTTTAGTGAACGGCCTCTACGGTGCTGTCGATATGATTTCACCCGAAGAACATGAAATCATTGCTAAGGCCGTTAATGACCCTTCACTGCTCTCATCACTCACCCCTTCAAGAATTGAACTGCTTACGGAACGCGGACATCTCACTGAAAATGAAGCTCTCGAAAACGAAGACCTGCGTATGATTTCACGCATAAATACTATGGTGCAGAGCCGTAACGGTGTAGGTCTAATACTCCTGCCGACTTACAACTGCAATTTCAGGTGTGTATACTGTTACGAACGCCACAGGCTTGAACGCGGAAAAGAATGGCTCGAACGCGTAATGAGCAGGGAACTTGTAGACGCAGTTTTCGCGCAGATTAAGAACTACAAGGAACGCGGCTTCAGCGTAAAAAGCTGCACTCTTTTCGGCGGAGAGCCTTTACTCGCACAGAACAAGGAACTCATAAGGTATATATGCGATAAATGCCGTGAACTCGATATGTCAGTCGGTGCTATAACTAACGGCTATGATCTGGACAAGTTCATAGATATACTCGAAGAGTACAAGTTCGATACGCTTCAGATAACTGTTGACGGTACTGAGGAAGTTCATAACCGCATGAGACCGCTCGCAGGAGGAGGAAAAAGTTATGCCAAAATAATGCAGAACATAAAACTCGCGCTCGACCATGACTTAAGAATATCAATGCGCGTGAATGTCAACAAAACTAACATTTCAGGCATAAGAACCCTAATTAATCTGCTCAAAGCAAGCGGTTTAACTGAGTATAAAAATTTCTCGTATTACTTCAAGGCAGCGTTTGATTATCTCCATGTTACAGAAGAAGATTTCGTCAGTGACAAGGAAATTGTAAACGAACTCATAAGAACAGGCTCTGATTATGCTGAAGCAGTCAATCTCGACAGCGCATACATCGGTTCGGCTGGCAATTTCGCACAATGGCTGGACAAAAAATCATGGCCTTATATGCGAACAACTTACTGCGGTTCTGAAAACGGTATGAACGTTATAGGCCCTGACGGACTGATATATTCGTGCTGGAACGTCATAGCCAGAGACGATAAGGCTGTCGGAATCGTAGATGAAGAAGAAGGGAAATTCCTTTACGATTTCTCAATGTCGAAATGGCGCACTAGAACTGTCGACAGAATGACACCGTGCAAAACTTGCTCGATACTCATGCTCTGCGGAGGAGGCTGTGCTGCCCCTAAGACCGATAACCTCTCTGAAGGCTTCTGCGAAGAAGCTAAAGAGGCATTCGCTGAACTCGCTCCAAGAATACTCTGGAAGGTCAGACATGAAGGCCTTGAGAGCATCAGCAAATTTAACGGCAGATCTTCAGATGAACCTGACAAAACTGACAGCGGCGATATATCGAAGGAAATTAAGATACACTCAAAGTATAGCGATAATCCTGACTGCCTCTCGCTCAGTATGAGGGAATTTCTTTCCGGTTTTACTGCTGAGGAAAGAAAAATACTCCTCACATCGAATGATGAGCGTGAAGTATTTGACATGCTGAAAGCACATCAGTGATACAACAAAAAGAACAAAAAACCCCACTGAATTAGGTGGGGTCTTTGTTTTGTGTTCAGGGCTTACGCAAAACGCCTCGCCAATTCCGAAATACTGTTGTCCTTCACTGCCTCGCCTATCGCGTTGAAACGCCACTGACCGTTACGCAGATATATCTCTCCGAAAATCATTGCCGTCATTCCGTCGTAGTTCTCTGAAAGATTATACCTGCACATCTCCCTGCCGTTCTCATTGTCGCATATCCTGATGAATGCGTTGCGTATCATTCCGAAATGCTGAGCCCTCTCACGGGCTTTGTAGATGTTCACCACAAATATTATCCTGTCATACCCTGAAGGCATATCCTCAAGGTCAACAAATATCTGTTCGTCATCCCCTTCACCTTCACCGGTCAGATTATCTCCCATATGTCTCACTGCTCCAGATGAATGTTCAAGATTACCGAAATATATTATGTCTTCATTGCTCCGTATCTTACCGTTGAAACACAGAAATGCCGTAGCATCACAGTCTATATCCTGAGTATTGCTGCCCCCGAATAACGTTCCGAAAAATCCTGCGCTGCTCACTCCTGATTTATCGGCCTCGTCCCAGCCTAATCCAACCATTACACGCCTTAATGCCGTTCCGTCTGACTTCCTCAGGTCAACCCTCTGACCCTTCTGCAAATTTACTGCCATGAAAATTACCCCCGTTACAAAAAAGGGAGGCCCTTAACGCCAAGGCACTCCCTTATACCACTTTTAAGATTGCGTTAAACATTAACGCCGAAATTCTGACATAACGCTCGAAGTCCGCCCTTAAAGCCTGACCCGACAGCGTTGAATTTCCATTCACCCGAGTTCCTGTAGAGTTCTCCCACTACTACAGCTGTCTCAATAGAAAAATCTTCTCCCAAATCATACCGTATTAATTCCTGATTCTTCTGTTCGTCAACTATCCTGATAAACGCATTCGATACCTGTCCGAAATTCTGTCGGCGCTTATCCGCTTCATGTATCGTTACCGTAAATGCTATCTTGTCAACGTTGGCAGGAACTTTCGTGAGGTCAACCCTAATCTCTTCATCATCACCGTCTCCTGCCCCGGTAAGATTATCTCCCATATGCTGAATCGCTCCTGATGAATGCTTCAGATTGTTGTAAAACACAAAATCTTCATCGCTTAATACTTTCCCGTTCGCTCCCAAAACAAATGCCGCTGCGTCCAAGTCAAAATCAAATCCGCCGTCATATTTCTTAGTGTCCCAGCCGAGTCCCACGAGAATTTTTGAGAGACCCGGATTACCTTTTGTGAGGTCTACTTTCTGACCTTTGAACAAACTTATCATGCCTAAATTCTGCCTCCCTTGTGAGAAATTAAAATAATTATAACAAAATCCCCCCGTAACAAAATACGGAGGGACAATGATTGCTGAAGTGCCTATAACGTTTTAAGCCTGTCGATTAATTCGTTGAAACCGTAAATCTCAAGAGTAGTCATTCCTGCTTTGAGCTGTTCAACTATGTGCTGTTCCTTGTCGAACTTGGCAAGTGCCTTTGCGAAAACTTCATCTTCATTTTCGCGCCTGACAACAACTACTCCGTCACAATCCCCTGCAACTATATCGCCCGGCCTTACCTCAACACCTCCGCAAATAACAGGCACGTTGACTTCACCCAGACTCTTCTTGACAGTTCCGGAAGGGTTGAAGGCTTTTACGAAAACAGGCAGACCCAGAGCCTTTATGTCCTGCGAGTCCCTGCATGAACCGTCAATGATTACTCCTGCAATTCCCCTGACCTTGCACGCCAATGCCATTATGTCACCGAAATGTCCTGCCTCCGTGTAACCGTGACAGTCAAGCACTAATACATCACCTGCTTTCGCCGCGTACATCGCCTGATGAAGTGCTAAGTTGTCGCCGGGATAACATCTCGCCGTTACAGCACGGCCTAACACGTGACTCGAAGGGTCTATGGGCTTGATTGACGAGTGCATTACTCCCTGACGGGGTGAATGCGTGTTGCTGTCGGCAATGTTGCCTGTCGGCAGCTGTGATAATTCCTTGAGTTTCTCAGCTGTGAGTTCCATTCTTTAATAACACTCCTTTAGCTTAACCAGTTGATGAACATAGTGATGATTATAGGGTTCATTATGTTGATGAATATTACGGTAACAACAGGAAGCACAAACCATGCTGTAGGAGCAGGACCGTTCCTCTCAATTATTGCCGACATGTTAGCTACAGCGTTAGGAGTCTGGCCTAAACCTACTCCGCAATGCCCTGCCGCCATAACTGCAGCGTCATAATCTCTTCCGGTTGTGTTGAAGGTTACGAAGTACGCCCATAATGCCATAACTACGGCCTGTGTTAAAAGTATTACCATCATGGGCAGAGCAAGCGATACCAACCTGTTAATGTTGAGGGACATCAACGCCATTGACAAAAACAAATTCAGTGCCGTGTTACTGATAACATCAAGCTCATTCATTCTCAAATCCTTATGGAAAATATCAGCGATGTTTCTCACTAAAGCACCCCCGAAAAGACAGCCGACATAATACGGAAAGTTTAACCCCGTCATAAGTAACAGCTTTGAGATGTACGACCCTATGAACGCCGCGAATAACATCAGCAAAACGCTGTCGAAGAATTTTCTTTCGATTAACGGGAATGTTTTTGTCTCCTCAACAGTTTCAGCCTGTACTGAACTGCTCTTGAGATTGTACTTGCTGATGAGCCGTTCGGCTACAGGTCCGCCCGTTATGCTCCCTAAAAGAAGTCCGAATGTTGCTGCTGCGACTCCGACAGTCGTACCGTCTAACGCACCTGCTGCCTCAAGCGTAGGCCCGAATGATGCTCCTGAACCTACACCGCCTGACATTGAGATTGAACCCATTGCAACACCCAGCAGCTTATGAAGCCCGAAAACGCTCGCAAGTCCTACACCCACAAAATTCTGAACGAACAGGAAAAGTACTGCACCTACTGCGAGTTTTGCACCGAGTTTACCGCTCTTCCTGAGAACTGCAAAACTGCATGTGAACCCTGTACCCGTGAAAAATATATTCATGAAGAAATCCTGTAATACTCCGTTCATTTTGACGGTGAAATAATTGCCTCTTATCCCTGCAAAGATGATCAGACTGCAAATTATTCCGCCTATAACGGGAGCAGGGATAAAATATTTACGGAAGAATTTGACTTTGCTTTTGATGAACCTGCCCAGTACAAATACAAGTACTGCAAGTCCTACCGTTTGTATAACATCAAGATTTACGACATACATTCTTAATATGCCCTCCTAAACTTAATTTCGGAATGGTAAAATTCTAACAAGCTCAATAACTTCTGTAAAACAAATAAATTAAATATATATTATCGTTATCACTGTTATTTTTTCTCAGGCAGGAGCGAATCATAATGACATACGAACAGATTGAAACCTTCATAGCAATAATGACTTACGGGAATATAACATCAGCCTCAAATTTCCTTCATGTCTCGCAGTCAACAGTATCATCAAGAATACAGCTTCTCGAAGATGAATTAGGCACTCCGCTCTTCATCAGGCACAAAGGTCACAGAAGCGTTGAACTCACTCCCTACGGCCAATCTTTTGTACCTATGGCATCTCAATGGGCTTCAGTTTTCAGGGACAGCAGAAACCTCAGAACACTCGCAAATATCGCAACTCTCTCTGTAGCAAGCGTTGACGCTGTGAACAATTACACGTTCGTACCGTTATTCAATAAACATATTGAAGACTTCCCGAATATACGCCTGACCATACGCACACATCACTCTGATGAAATTCACGGCTTAATCTCAAACAGAACTGCCGATATTGGATTTGTGTTCTCGCGTTCGCCGTACCCGGATATTATCTCGAAGCCTGTTTACAGGGAATTAATGTACCTTATATGCCGTAAGGACAGCGGTTATTATAACGGTATGCCCTGCAATGAGCTTGAACCTGAGAACGAAGTATATTTACACTGGGGGCTTGACTTCCAGCAGTGGCACAACAGATTCTTCCCTCCTGAACGATACCCCCTTGTCAGCGTCAACACAGGCTCAATGTTACAGCATTACCTTGATGTTCAGGGACGATGGGCAATAGCTCCGCTCTCAGTGGTCAGGGCAATATCACACAGAACTAATCTCACGTATTACACCCTCGATGAACCGCCATCACCAAGAATATGTTACATGCTAACTAACCGATACCCTGCCCAAAGACGCAGGAAAGCTATTGAGACGTTCATGTCTGAAGTAAAAGATTTCATTGAGAAGAATAACGACATATGTACTTTTGAAGAATGGATGCTGGAGGGCTCAAAGTAATTTTATGATTACGATATTCAACACAAAGTACTTGCCATAACATTTTTCTGCGTTATAATTTAATCAATTTCATGACTTCATTCGTGAAAGGAGTTGGGATTACCCCGCTCCTTTTTTATTTATGATAAGAGTTTAATTTTAAGAGAGATTATTTAACATTATGAATCAGGAATTTTTACATCGCATTGAAGATATTGTTACAGGCTTGGGCTACGAATGCGTACATGCTGCTCTGCGTTCGGATTTCGGCAGACTCAAACTTCAGGTACTCATTGACACCTTAGGCGGTATTAACGCAGGTGACTGCGAACTCGTCTCAGGGCACATCAACAAATACCTCGACACCTTAACCGACATTCCCGAACTCGGCAAAGGACGCTATTACCTCGAAGTCAGTTCACCGGGAATAGAAAGACCCCTGTTCAAATTCGGGGACTACTCAGCTTTTCAGGGCAGGGAAGTACGCATTAGACTCTCTAAACTCATCGACGGCCGAAAATCTTTCACCGGCATAATCTCCAAAGCTGAATGCGGTATAATTACCCTCCTGTGCGATGGCAGCGAAATCAATATACCTTTTGAAACAGTAAAAGGAGGAAATTTAGTATACAGATTTGAAAACGACAAAAAAATTAACCCGAAAAGGAGGAAGCATTAATCATGCGTCTGGGACGCGAATTTATTGACGCACTCGATACACTCGCTGATGACAGAGGTCTCGATGTTAATATCATTATTTCCACCCTCGAAGCTGCTCTCTTATCCGCTTACAACAGACGGTATCACCCCGGCAGCTCTTCAGCTAACGGAAATACTGAAATCAAAATTAATCACAATACAGGCGAAATTATTGTCAGCGAATTTCACAAAGTCGTTGACGTTCTCAAAGACCCTGAAAAAGAAATCTCCCTGCGTGATGCTCTCGCTATTGACAGAAATGCTGCTTTAGGACAAACTCTCGTCATTGAAAGAAACCCAGCAGATTTCGGCAGAATTGCCGCTCAAACAGCAAGACAGGTCATCACTCAGAGACTCAGAGACGAAGAACGCAAAATCGCTTTCAGTGAGTTCGCTGACAGAAGAGGCGATATGGTCAACGGTATGATTTACAAAAATGACGGAGATCAGGTAATCGTACGCCTTAACGACAAAACTGATGCAGTCCTCCCAAAACGCGAACGCATTCCTAACGAAAAATATATTCCAGGTTCCATACTCAAATTCTACGTCCTCGATGTCAGAACTCAATCAAGAGGTCCCAGAATTACTGTCTCAAGAACTCACCCGGGTTTACTCAAAAAACTCATGGAACTCGAAATACCTGAAATTCAGCAGGGCATCGTCGAAATTAAAAATATCGTCAGAGACGGCGGTATGCGCGCTAAAGTCTCTCTCGAAACTTTAGACCCGGATGTTGACCCCATCGGCGCTTGCGTAGGGAACAGCGGTATCAGAATTAAAGCCGTAAGTTCTGCTCTCAGAAATGAAAAAATTGACGTTACCGTTTACAGCGATGACCCACTCGTTTACATCAAAAATGCCCTCTCTCCTGCTCAGGTCGCCCGCGTTGAACCCGTCGTTGACCATGAGAAAGAGGCAACAGCTTACGTTTACCCTGACCAGTTGTCGCTCGCTATCGGTAAAGCAGGTCAGAATGTCAGACTAGCCGCTAAATTAACAGGCTGGAAAATTAACATTACTACTATCGAACCTGACAGAATGCCTACACTTAAAGACATTTTCCATGACGTTTTTGAAGATGATGAACCGCACAAACAGCAGGAACAGTAATCACAAAAAACATACCCCTGAAAGGTCTTGCACAGTTTGCAGGGTTAAATCAGATAAAAATACCCTCATCCGTATAGTCAAAAGCCCTGACGGAAAACCTGTTATTGATGTTGCAAAAAAATTACAGGGCAGAGGCGTTTATATCTGCCCTGACACTGATTGTATCGCTAAAGCACGTAAATCAGGCATACTCGCAAAGGCTTTAGGCACTGAAATTAAACAGGATTTTTGGGACGAACTCAGTAAGGTTTCAGCAAATACTGCCGTCAACAAAGACCTTAAACTCAAATCAATTCTGGGTCTCGCTAAAAAATCAGGCACCCTCATCATAGGTACTGATAATATTGAAAGGGATAAACGCAGCTTATTGGTGATGACTGCTTCTGACTGCTCGGATAACGTGAGAAATTTCGCTCAGTCAAAAGAATATATCTCACTCAATCTGAACACAGAAGAGTTATCGAAAGTCATCGGTTCAAGAGGCGGTGTGCAGATTGTTGCACTGCCTCTCACTCCGAGTTCTTCAGGCTTTTCAAAAAGCGCAAAACTTTTGATGAGCCTGTATTCCGTGAAAGGAGATACGCTATTTGAATAACAAAATAAGAATCTACGACCTGGCCAGAAAACTCAATAAGTCTAACAAAGAATTACTCGAAGTATTAAGACAGCTTGATATACCCGTTAAATCTCATTCAAGCTCTATTGACGAGGAAACTGCTATAATAGTCGAAAACATACTCACTGAAACTGCAGATAATCCCCCGTCAAAGAAAAAACAGGATGTTAAACAGAAAACTGAGAGCATTAAACCGACAGAAAAACCTGAAAAATTAAACACCTCATCTAACACCGAAACGGTTAAACCCTCAGAGAAAACGGCCGCAAAAGAAAAAGAACGTCCCCCCATCATCACTGTCATGGGCCATGTTGACCACGGCAAAACTACCCTACTCGATAACATCAGGCACTCCAGCATTGCAGCTCACGAAGCAGGAGGCATAACTCAGCACATAGGCGCTTATGTCGTACTCCACGACGGCAAACCTATAGTTTTCCTCGATACCCCGGGACATGAGGCTTTCACTGCAATGCGCGCAAGAGGCGCAGGAGTTACCGACATAGTTATACTCGTTGTAGGCGCTGATGACGGCGTTATGCCTCAGACACGCGAAGCTATTGACCACATCAAAGCTGCCGGAGTCCCCTTAGTCGTTGCCATCAACAAAATTGATAAGCAGGGCGCTAAACCTGACCGCGTCCGTCAGCAGTTAAGCGAACTGGGTATCTTCACTGAAGGATGGGGCGGTGAAGTAGGTGCCGTCGAAATTTCAGCTAAACAGGGCATAGGTGTTCCTGACCTCCTCGAAAGAGTTTTACTCGAAGCTGAAATGCAGGAATTATCCGCTGATCCTGACGCTGATGCTGAGGGCGTCGTTATCGAAGCAAGACTCGATAAAGGCAAAGGCCCCGTCGCTACCGTCATCGTCAAAAACGGTACCCTCAAAGCAGGTGATATAGTCCTTTTCGACACCGTTTGGGGTAAAGTAAGAGCCCTGTTCGATTGGGCAGGTAAAGGTCTCAAAAAAGCTCCTCCCAGCACTCCCGTTGAAATTCTCGGCCTCGACGGAGTTCCTAACCCCGGAGAATCATTCAGAACAGTTAAATCCGAAAAAGATGCAAGAGACGCTATCGCCCGTGCCAAAATTAACGAACGCGAAGCCGTTGCTGACGTCAAAAAAGCATCCTTTGAAGACCTCTATTCTAACCTCGCTGAAGGTCAGCTCCCTCATCTTAACCTCGTCGTTAAATGCGATGTTCAGGGCTCGCTTGAAGCACTTTGCGCTGTTCTCGAAAAATTAGCTACTAATGAGGTCGGCGTCTCCATCGTTCACAGAGGCGTAGGTCGCATTGCTGAAAGCGATGTCATGCTCGCTTCTGCCTCTAATGCCGTCATCGTAGGATTCAACGTCAGACCTGACGGAAATGCTAAACGCGTCGCTGAACTTAACGGAGTTGAAATAAGAATTTACAGCGTCATTTATGACGTCATTGACGACGTTAAAGCTGCTATGACAGGCCTGTTAAAACCCGTCCTACGCGAAAATACTCTCGGCGAAGTCGAAGTCCGTAAACTCTTCAAAGTACCTAAAGTTGGCACTATCGCCGGTTCTCACGTTACTAAAGGCCTCGTTAAACGTACCGCTAAAGTCAGAGTCATCAGAGACGGCATAGTAATTTGGGACGGCAGAATCGCCTCACTCCGTCACGAAAAAGATGAAGCCAGAGAACTCAAAGCAGGGATGGACTGCGGAATTTCTCTTGAGGGATTTCAGGACTTCAGAGAGGGCGATTTACTCGAAGTTTACGACGTTGTAGAGGAGAAAAGAACACTGTAATGTTAATCGATTTCAATTCTCAGAAAGAAATTACCTTTCAGGCTCTAAACAACGGTAACGGTAACGTTCACTCAAAAATGTTCATGAACTCATCGGGCAAAATTATCGTTACCAGAATTGAACCGGGCGCTTCAATAGGTCTTCATACACAGAACACCGGCAATGATATTAACTTCATAGTCAGCGGTAATGGCAAAGCACTCTGTAACGGCAATGAAGAAATATTAACTCAGGGAAACTGCCACTATTGCCCGAAAGGTTCAAGCCACTCAATAATTAATACAGGCCCTGATGACTTAGTGCTTTACACGGTGGTGCAGGAATTATGAGCAGTAACCTCAGAATTTCACGCGTTAATAAACAGCTTCAGCGCGAACTCGCTCTAATCTTCGAGACACAGATAAAAAAGGAAAGCGTTAAATCCATAATCATTACAGGCGTAGAATGCTCTAAGGATTTAGAGAGAGCTAAAGTATATTTCACAGCTTTAGAAGCAAGAAAATGCCCCGGCATTCTCAAAGACCTTAACGAAATTAAAGGCGCTGTCAGAAGCCTCTTAGGTCAGACGCTAAAACTCAGGAAAGTCCCTGCACTTGAGTTCATCATTGACACAAGCAGTGCTTACGGCGCTAAAATTGACGCTATTCTAGACAGTCTCGGTTTCGGAAACGGAAATAACAACAATGACAACTACAACAACGAAAACAGTTAAAGATAAAGAAAATTTTAATGCCGAATCACTCCTCGCCGCTTCAGCAGCCCTAAAAGCTAATGACAAGTGGATCATTTTCACTCACAGAAAATCTGACGGTGATGCTGTAGGTTCGGCTAATGCCCTCTTTGAAGCAGGAGTTAATACAGGCAAAATTGTCCGATGGTTAAGCCCTGACGAAAAATTACCCGATACTTACAGTTACCTGCCACACTTTAAGGATTTTGAGACGTGTGAGAAATTCACATTTTCTGATAACGGTACACTGTATGTATTTCTGGACTGTTCAACCGAAAACAGAAGCGCCTCAGGTTACACAGTCAATTCAGGGATTAATTCGCTCAACATTGACCACCATGAGGACAACTCACATTATGCACGGGTAAACTGCGCTGACGGTTCAGCCTCGTCAACATGCGAAATGCTTTACAGGATTTTTACTGCTGACGGCTGGCAGATAACTCCTGCAATCGCTGAGAGTTTATACACTGGGATATTCACTGATACAGGAGGCTTCTCATTCTCGAACACTTCGCCCGAAACTCATGCCATTGCTGCAGACTTAATCACTAAAGGCGTTAAACCTGCTGACATAACTAACCTAATATCACAGAATAAAACTCCTGCTGACCTGCTGCTCTGGGCTAAAGCATTATCAAGGGTTAAAGTTTTCGGAGACAAAAATATTTTTGCAGTCTCTATGGTTTATACAGATGATTTCAGAGAGTCGGGAGCTGATATTACAGGGACTGAAGGACTCTCGCAGATGTTCATGAGTATAAGAGGCGTTAAGTTCATTGCGTTTGCTGTTGAATACCCTGACGGTACTGTCAGACTAAGTATACGTTCCCGAGAAGGCTCGCCGTTAGGAGCAGGAGAGTTCGCAAGAAAATTCGGAGGCGGAGGACACAAATTCGCTGCCGGCTGTGAGTTCAAATGTAAACCCTCCGATGTCCTCTCTAAACTTGAAGACGAAATATTGAATTTTTTACCCCTACGTCAGCCATGAACGCTATAATTTTAATCAACAAACCTAAAGATTTCCGCAGCACTAAATGTGTCGCAATCGCACGCAAAAAATTAAACGGCCTCAAAACAGGTCATGCAGGTACTCTCGACTCATCTGCTTCAGGTCTGTTAGTACTCCTCTCAGGCAACGCAACACGACTCTGTGAATATGTCATGTCCCTGCCCAAAGTCTACAGAACCGTAATTCAGTTCGGTGCTGAAACTGATACCGATGATTACACGGGCAACGTAATCTCGCAGAAAGGTTACGCTGATTTTGACGGATCAATAATCACAAAGCTGCTGTTGCGTTTCTCAGGGTTAAGACCTCAAATGCCTCCTTCAGTCTCGGCAATAAAAATTAACGGTCAGCCTGCTCACAAATTAGCGCGTTCAGGCCTGGACGTTAATTTGAAGGAAAGACCTGTTTTTTTCAGGCACATAAACATCATCACTCCTTACAGCCAAAATAACGGGACTCTAGAACTCGAAGTTCATTGCGGAAGAGGCACTTATATACGAAGCCTTGCGCGCGATTTAGGCAGACTCTCAGGCACAGGAGCTTACGTTAAATCCCTCGAACGAATCTCAACAGGCCTGTTCACACTAAATGATGCTGCTCACCCTGACGATGAAATTAAACCTTTACCGTTAAGCCGACTCGCTGAGAATTTCACGGGGATTTACATTGACGGCAGAGACGCTAAAAGTTTCGCTAACGGTATGAGCATTCAGTTGAGTCACGCGCTCAGAACTCAAAGAGGGTTTTATACGGGGGCTGATAAATCACTCTGTGTTGAGAGCGATACGTTTTTAGGTTTCGGGACTTACGCAGGTTATGAGTACCTTAAACCGGATGTAATAGTCCCTAAAGACATGCTATATTCTTCATCATGTTAATCACTGTAGGTGCTTTTGACGGTTTTCACAGAGGACATGCTCAACTCCTCAGAGTTTGCAGGGAAAATTCACGCCCAAATGACTGGGGGGTAGTTACGTTTCACCCTCACCCTTCGGCTTTCATAGGCAGAATGAGGCAGTCTCTGTTCACCCTTCAGGAACGCGCCATAATCCGAAAAATTCTCGGTATTCCTCAAATGTTCGTGTTGCGTTTCAATGACGCTCTGATGAATCTTACCCCAGAAAAATTCTGGCAGTTAATACGCAGAAGATTTAATGTTGACGGCTTAGTTATGGGCAGTGATTTTCATTTCGGCAGACAACGCTCAGGAAATGCCGAATATCTCGAAAAACTCGCAAAAGCTGACGGCCTCACTAAAATATTCACCGTTCCTCTGATGGATAAACAGCTTTATTCAAGCTCTAACGTCAGAAAAAATATCCTCACAGGTAACGTAAATGATGCCGCTAAAATTCTCGGCTATCCTTTCTTCGTCGTCAGCAAAATAATTCACGGAGATATGCGCGGAAGATTAATGAGTTTCCCGACCGCTAACCTCGAAATCAAAAATAACAGGGTATTCCCTCCTTACGGTGTCTATTCGTGCGGTGTTTATGTCAGCAGTTCAAAAAATAAATGGTACTGCGGTGCTTTATCCATAGGTAATAATCCCACGTTCGGCGATGTTCATGAAACACGCGCTGAAGTAAACATACTTGATTTTGACGGCGATTTATACGGCTCTGAAATACTCGTTATGTTTCTGGAAAAAGTCAGAAATATAATGACGTTTTCGGACAAAAATGAGCTCATCAGTCAGATTGAACACGATATACAAAAATGCAGGGAAATTTATGACAGGGCAATGAGGGATAATGAAACTTTGAGATTCGCTGTCCGTGTCTCCGAAAGAGCCTACGACTTAGTAAACAGTAAAGTTATGCCCGAAGTAACAGATTTACTATTAGGAAGGTGAAACTTGAATAAATGCTTATAGATACACATTGTCATATAAACTCTGAGGAATTAAGACCCGACGCAAGAGCCGTAATCTCCCGTGCACGTGAGGCTGATGTCAGAAAAATGCTCATAGTCGGCTGCGATTACGAGGACTCTTGTGAGGCTGCCGCAATGGCTGAGAATTTTCCTCAGTTCGGACTCTATGCCTCAATAGGAATACATCCTCATGAGGCTAAACGTTACAGCAATATTCCCGAAGAGTTCAGACGCATAATAATAAACAGAAAAGTTGTCGCTGTCGGCGAAATCGGCCTAGATTACCATTACAACAACTCACCTAAAGATGACCAGATACGTATGTTTGAACAACAGCTCCGTTTTGCTGAAGAAACAGGCAAACCTGTGATACTTCACATACGCGAAGCAATGACTGACGCTATGGAAATGCTGACGGTTCACAGAGGTCTCAAAATGTTGTTTCACTGTTACAGCGGGGGCCTTGAGTTCTTGAACGAGGTCTTAGGCATGGGAAGTATGTGCGCTTTCGGAGGTGCTGTTACTTGGAACAACCCCTCAGGTCAACTGCTCCGTGAGGTCGTTAAACATGTTCCCTCTGAGAATATCCTCTGTGAAACTGATGCCCCTTACATGACACCTTCTCCTTTCAGAGGTAAACGAAATGAACCTGCTTATGTCAAGTACGTTTACAATGTCATTGCTAGGGAAAAAGGCATTTCTGTAACTGAATTGTCGCGTATCGTTGAGGATAATGCAGCACGTTTTTTCGGGTGGTGAGCTAATCTGAAATGTTTGAGTTCAAAGTAATCGCTCAATGCCCCGTAACAGGTGCAAGAGCCGGTGAATTAATCACCCCTCACGGTATAATTCATACTCCTGTGTTCATGCCCGTAGGTACACTCGCCTCAGTCAAAGCTATTCAACCCAGAGAACTCGAAGAAATTAACGCACAGATTATTCTCGGTAACACTTATCATTTGTACCTGCGTCCCGGCTCTGAAGTCATCGCCAACTCAGGAGGACTTCACAGTTTCATGAACTGGAACAGACCCATACTCACTGACAGCGGTGGATTTCAGGTGTTTTCGCTCGCTAAACTCCAGAAGATTACTGACGAGGGTGTACTCTGCCGTTCGCATATTGACGGTTCACAGCTCACCATGTCGCCCGAATGGTCCATGAGAATGCAGCGTGTATTAGGTTCGGATATAGCTATGTGTTTCGATCAGTGCTGCGAGTTCCCTGCGACTCACGAAAAAGCTGAAGAAGCTGTCAGACGAACAACATTATGGGCTGAACGTTCGCTCAAATGCTTTAACTCTGAGAACGATTCCGAACGTCAGACGTTATTCGGAATAGTTCAAGGTTCAGTGTATGACGACTTGAGATTGAGAAGCGCTGAGGAAATTACTGCTATGGGTTTCAAGGGTTACGCTATAGGAGGCCTTTCAGTAGGTGAATCTCATGAAGCTATGTATCACTCACTGGATGTTCTGAACGGCGTTATGCCTGAGGATAAACCGCGCTACTTAATGGGAGTAGGTTACCCCCTTAACATAATCGAGGGAATCGCAAGAGGCATTGATATGTTCGACTGCGTTATGCCCACACGTAACGGACGTAATGCAACTGTTTTCGTTTCAACCGGAAGGCTCAACATGCGCGGTAAATCCCATGCTAATGAGTTAATCCCTTTGGACAGCGATTGCGACTGTTATACCTGCAGGAATTTCACAAGGTCATACCTGAGACATTTAGCGGTGTGCGGTGAAATTTTAGGGTCTGAACTTTTCTCATTGCATAATCTCAGGTTTACAATAAGAATTGCTGAACTCGCAAGACAGGCAATAATAGCAGGTAATTTCCCTAAATTTATGGAAGATTTCAAGGAGAAATTTAACGATGACAACAGTATCAGCAGTTGACAGATGGCACCCAAGTCCTTACGCAATATCGAAGGCTGCAAGAATAATTCAGTCAGGAGGATTAGTAGCATTTCCTACGGAAACAGTTTACGGTTTAGGAGCTGATGCTCTGAACGCTGAGGCAGTTAAGAAAATTTATATTGCTAAAGGCCGTCCCTCCGATAACCCTTTAATTGTTCACGTCAATTCAATCCTTCTGTTTAAGGCCATAGTTCAGGTTAATGATACTGCTCTGGCACTGGCTAAAAAATTCTGGCCCGGTCCTTTAACGCTTGTATTACCTGCTGATGATATTATCCCGTCTGTTACGCGCGGAGGTCTCAGGACTGCAGCAATAAGAATGCCTGATAACCCCGTTGCTCTGGAACTCATAGCCTGTGCAGGTACACCCATTGCAGCACCCAGCGCAAATTTAAGCGGAAGGCCAAGCCCTACAGATGCAGATACAGTTTTACACGATATGAACGGACGAATAGACATGATACTTGACGGAGGCAGCACAGAACTGGGAATAGAGTCTACAGTTATAGATGTGAGCGACCCTTCAAGAATACTACTGTTAAGACCCGGAGGACTGGCAGCAGAATTAATTGAGAAAGTTACGGGAATAAAGCTGGAAATTCCTGACGAACTCAGCAAGAAAAAATCTCCCGGTACTCATTACAGGCATTACGCACCTAAAGTACCCGTTAAAATCTGGAGAAAAGGTGAGCCATTCCCATCAGGTTCAGGCGAAGTAGCTTTCATGGGTATTGACGACCCTAAAGGAAGCGTGTTAAGTGAACCTATAAAATACGTCCGTAAAATTATATTCACTTCAACAGCTAATTATGCACACGGATTATTCGCAGGTTTCAGGAAATTTGAAAACGAAAATATCTCGTCTATAGTCGTTCAATGGCCTGATGATATTACGGGATTAGGAGCAGGTTTAAGAGACAGAATATTACGTGCAGCAGGTATAGAACGCTGAAACGCATATTATAATAGTAACGGCATAAGACTTTAGAAGGAGAGTGAAAAATTTTATGAGCTGGATAATTTTGGCATTAACGCTCGGAGCGTCAATAACGTCAATCATACATGGAGTATTCATGTTATTCGGTTCACTTGCTGTAACCGACAGCGGAATTTTCGTTAACGGTCTTCCGCCCACAATGCTTGCAGGACTTCCCGTAGTTTCGGCAGTATTCGCGTTAATAGGAGGTATTGCAGCGTTCAATCAGTCGAAATGGGGAGCATTATTCCTTTTTGTTGCAGCAGGTTTATGCGTACCTGCAAGGGATACATGGCTTTACGGAGGATTGTATTTCTTTGCGGCACTGCTGTGTTTTCTCGTCAGCAAAAAGAACCGCGAAACTGAAATGATTTACGGTGATTATGATTATGACGATAACGGTTACGGGTCAGGAACTGAGGACGTTGAAGCCGATTATTATTACGATACTCCTGCGATACCTCCTGCAGATTCGTATGACGGTACCGGCAAACAGGCTGAAGCTCCTGCATTCAGTTTCCCGGACCTCAAAAAAGATAACATTAATGCTGACACATCATTTGAAGAGGCATTGAAACAGCAGAGTGTTCCTAAGATACGACGCAGAATGTCTAAAGCATGTCCTGAATGCGGTGAAATAGTTTCACGTGACAGCCATTACTGTCCAACATGCGGAGCAAAACTTTCAGTTTTAACCGAAGATGATAATATTGACATAGAGAAGCTCAACGAACAGCTTTTAACGCCTGTTCCGACAGAAGAGTTTGAACAGGTGCAGGAACAGGCACAGGCTCAGGAACAGGAAGAAACTCAAAATATTCAGCAGGGCGATAATCCCAAGAAAGAGGATGAAGAAAACATGTCATATGCAGAGAGTATACCGAATTACAGGGTACTGGTGAGACCTGAGAGGAACTCAACGGGTATGGGACGAACGTTAAGGAATGACGTTACATCGCAGGAATTTACGCGTTACACGAGCAAAGCCAAGAAGCGCGGACGTTCGGCAGGAAGAAAAATAGCCAGTATGTTATTGCTTTTCTCAGCAGTAGGAGGAGCATTATATTTTCTTTTGGGACTGCGTAAACTTCCTCCGGGGGATTTACCGCCCATAGCACGCACTGAAGTGGTCAGAGAGAGAGCGCGCGAAAGTGAAAGCGAGAATTTACCTCCCGTTAAGAGCGTTCAGACTACTGAGACTGACAGCAAAGCTAAGGGCAGTCAGACAGTTGCCGAGCCCGTAGTAGCTGTAGCTGAGAACATTCTGCCTAATTTTGAGCCTGAACTGCAGCCCCGTAACGGAATAATTACAGGCAGCAGCGTCAACGTAAGAGCAGACCATACAACAAGCTCTGCACGGGTAACACGTATGAAGGTTAACAGCAGAGTAGAAATTCTCGGAACGTTCAACGTACCTTCAGGTCAGCATTCAGGTATTTGGTACAACATAAGAACAGGGAATAATGAGGGTTGGGTTTACGGAAGGTACCTTCAGCCTGTAGGATCAGGACTGCCGTCAGGGTATTCAGTTGCGCTGTTAAAGACGTTCGGGAGCAACAAAGCTCAGATGACTGAGCTGCTTGGAACGCCTACGAGGAGTACAGGTTCGAGTATTGAATGGCCGGGACTGACAGCAACGTTGAAGGGCGATGAGATAACAAGAATACGTATCACCTCGCCTAACAGGGAGTTACAGAACGGTCTCAAAATAGGAATGAGTCAGACTGCATTACAGCAGATAATGGGTTATCCTTCCAGCGTCAATAACAGGACTATGAATTACAATGAGAACGGTAAGACGGGATTAAGCATACAGCTTGACCGTAACAACTCAATAAGCTCAATTACTGTCAACGAGATATAGACCGTTCAACAAAAAACCCCCCTCATAACAAAAGGGGGGTATATTTTTCCTGAAACTATTTCAGCATTCCGTCAACAGCTTTTTCAGCTGCAGCCCTGTTATTCTGAGCGGTGCTTCCTCTTACTGCAGTAACCCTCTTAACGTCAGCACCTTTCATTGCGGATTTGAGAGTTCTGTCAGTGCTTCCAGCGCCCGACCCCTCATGAGTGCAGAAAGGAATTACTGTCTTTCCGTTCCAGTCATGCGCCTCAATGAACGTGTACATGCACATGCGAATATCTCCCCACCAGATAGGGTGGCCGAAATA
>JAFTBA010000096.1 GCA_017458545.1 Synergistaceae bacterium
CACAGCTTTCGGGGGGTGAACAGCAAAGAGTATGTATAGCGAGGGCACTCATTAATTCACCGCAGATACTTTTGGGAGATGAGCCGACAGGGAATCTTGACGAGGAGAACGAGGGACTTGTTGTTGATATTTTCAGGAGGCTTCACGATGAAGGGGTAACGATTATTGTTGTGACTCATGATCCTGAAGTAGGAGATGTTGCACAGAGAAAGATAGTTCTCGAACACGGCAGGATAGTAGGAGATGTTGACCAGTCGGGGACTTTCGGGGAGGCTCTGAAACTTAAAGGGAAACATTGAGAATTATGATAAATTTTTTGGAGAGGAGGTGAGAGTTTTAAGGGAAAATTTTAGGAGCAGACTATAGAGATAAAAGCAGGTTAGCGCGTTATCTTAACACGCAAAACCTGCCTTAACGTTTTAGGTTCGGAACAGTTTACAGATTAACGTTCGGAATCGTAGCAAAGCCCTTCGCTAAATCCTCATCGGTCGGAATATAATCGGTCATCGTTCCGTCATTGTACTTCTCATACGCAACCATATCGAAATACCCCGTGCCCGTCAATCCGAAAATTATCGTTTTCTCTTCGCCTGTCTCCTTGCATTTGAGTGCCTCATCAATCGCGACTCTAATCGCGTGTGCGCTCTCAGGAGCAGGTAAAATCCCCTCAACCCTTGCGAACATCTCAGCAGCTTCGAACACACTAGTCTGTTCGACAGCGCGTGCTTCCATCAGTCCGTCATGATAGAGCTGGGAGAGTATGCTGCTCATTCCGTGATACCTGAGTCCTCCTGCATGGTTAGCACTCGGGATAAAGTCATGGCCGAGTGTGTACATCTTAGCCATAGGGCATACTTTGCCTGTGTCGCAGAAGTCGTAAGCGAACTTGCCTCTTGTGAAACTCGGACAGCTTGCAGGTTCAACAGCTATTATCCGGTAATCTGCCTCGCCTCTTAACTTTTCGCCCATGAACGGCGAGATTAATCCGCCCAAGTTCGATCCGCCTCCTGCACAGCCGATTATCATATCGGGTTTAATCCCGTACTTATCGCAAGCCGCTTTAGTCTCAAGCCCTATCACCGACTGATGTAACAGCACCTGATTCAGAACGCTTCCGAGTACGTACCTGTAACCTTCCTCCGATGTCGCAGCCTCAACAGCTTCGCTTATAGCGCAGCCTAATGAACCTGTTGTACCCGGATGAGCGGCGTTAATTTTGCGGCCTACCTCAGTTTCCATTGAAGGCGACGGCGTAACGCTTGCTCCGTAAGTCCTCATTACTTCGCGCCTGAAAGGTTTCTGTTCGTATGAAACTTTCACCATGTAAACTTTACAGCCCAGCCTGAAGAACGAACATGCCATTGCTAAAGCCGTTCCCCACTGTCCTGCTCCTGTCTCGGTCGTAACTCCTTTGAGTCCCTGAGTCTTAGCGTAATATGCCTGAGCTATTGCGCTGTTGAGTTTGTGTGAGCCTGAAGTATTGTTGCCTTCGAACTTGTAGAAGATATGTGCAGGTGTACCGAGCAGTTCTTCGAGGAATACTGCGTGAGTCAGCGGTGAAGGTCTGTACATTTTATAGAAGTTGAGTATCTCTTCAGGAATGGGAATGTATGCTGTTGTGTCGTCAAGTTCCTGACGTATCAACTCATCGCAGAATATAGGCTGCATTTCCTCAAATGTTAAGGGCTTGAGGGTTGCAGGGTGAATCAAAGGTGCAGGCTTATGTTTCATGTCTGCTCTGACGTTATACCACGATGAAGGGATTTCGGATTCGTCAAGATATATTTTGTAGGGTACTTTTGAAATGCTCATTATGAATCAATCTCTCACTTTCCGTTTTAATTTCGGGGCTAATTATAATGCAGGGAAAATTTTTCTTGTAACTCATATTTGAGTTAATCATCTTACTGTTTTTGCTTAACGGCCGGGAAAAGAATAAAATTTTTTTTTGCCGATGTGCTTGCAATTTTCAAGTTTATGTTATAATTCAATGCACTTTATTTGTAACGAGGTCTTATTATTTTGATGAACAGGCAGCCTGTGGTTGCTTTAATCGGAGCTACAGCCGTAGGTAAAACGGCACTCAGCTTATCACTAGCAGAAAAATTAAACGCTGAAATCATTTCAGTAGACTCACGTCAGGTTTACCGTTATATGGACGTGGGTACTGATAAAGTTTCAGCATCATTGCGCCGTGAAATACCCCATCATATGATTGATATTGCTGACCCTGATGAGAAGTTCACAGTTTCGGATTTCGCCGAAAAAGCATCCAAGTCAGCAGCAAGAATCTTAGCGCGAAAAAAAATTCCCATCTTCGTCGGAGGAACTCCTTTCTATTACAATGCACTGTTCCACGCTTCACTTAACGAGGACCTCCCTTCAGACTCGGACGTTCGCGGAAAATATGAGGCACTCGCAAATTCGCAGGGTGCTGAACTGTTACACATGAGGCTTGCTGAGGTTGACCCACAGTCAGCAGAGAGACTCCACAAGAACGACATTCAGAGGGTAGCAAGGGCATTAGAGATTTGGGACTTAACAGGTAAATCACCGTCCCAAATTTACAGCGAAGGGTCTAAAAGGGATTACGGGTTCGATATTCTTTACATAGGTTTGGCAAGAGCAAGAGAGGAATTATTCAGGCGCATTGAAATAAGATTAGAACAGGAATATTCTTCTGATTTCCCTGCTGAAGTTGAATGGCTCATGAATAACGGCTTCGATGACAGGTTTAATCCCCTTAAAGGTTTAGGCTATAAAGAGCTTATTGATTACCACAGGGGGAAATTAAAATTTGATGAGGCACTTGAAATTTCCGTTTCACGCACAAAAGCATTCTGCAGAAGACAGCAGACATGGTTCAAAAAATTTGCGCCTGCCGTATGGTTCGACATGTCGGAGGCAAGTCATGAGGAAGAAATCATAAATACGATTAACAAACATATTCACAAAGAGGACATCTCAGAATGGTAATCATGGCCGAACATGCAGGTTTTTGTTTCGGCGTTAAACGCGCTGTTGACGCTGTATCTGAGGCTCTCAAAAATAATTCTGAGGTCTGGACTATAGGACTTCCCATTCACAACCCTCAGGAAGTCGCAAGACTTCAGGCTATGGGACTCAGAGTCGCTCAGAACGATTCCGAAATACCTTCGGGCGCAAAAGTTATGATACGCGCTCACGGTGAAGCTCTCGATGTTACTGAGAGACTCAGGGCAAGAGGAATTGACATTGCCGATATGACATGCCCGTTCGTCAGAAAAGCTCAGGAAAAAGCTGCGGAGTTATCAAGCGAAGGTTATCACATTGTTCTGCTGGGCGATAAGAATCACCCTGAGATTAAAGGCATTCTCGGCCATGTCGGGAACGTTAACGATGCTGAAGTAGTAGCTGATGAGTCCGAAGCACTTAACGTTCAGTTCCACGCAAAAACAGCTCTTATTTCGCAGACTACACAGCGCGAGGAAAGACTCGAAAAAATTGCAGGAATATTAACGGGAAAATCATCGGAACTAAGAGTCTGCAACACTATATGCAAAGCTACTGCACAGCGTCAGGACGCAGTAAGAAAACTGGTCCGCGAAAATCAAATTGACGGCGTTGTGCTTATAGGCGGAAAGTCAAGCGCAAATACAGGAAAACTCAAAGACATTCTCACTGCTGAAGGTGTGAACGTCCTTTGGGTTGAGGACGAAAACGAAATTAACGCAAACTCTAAATGGTTCAAAGAAAAATCTGTGATTGGTATTGCTGCGGGTGCCAGTACACCTGAATGGCTTATCGATAAAATCAAAAATATTATTGCGGCAAAGCAGGATGTTTTAAGGGGGTATTGATTCTAAATGGAGAATCAGTCAAACGAAGTAACACAGGAAGTAACAGAAGTAATACAGGAAACAGCGCACGAAGTTCAGCCCGAGCCTCAGACTCAGGCCACAGAAAATGCTCCTCAGACTCAGGCACAGAATGAACCTGAAACTATGCAGCAGGCACTCGACCTTTACGGCGATAACGTTCATCTCCGCAGGGGCGAGATTAAGAGCGGCAAAGTCATCAGCAAAACTGAAAACGGTTTCCTTGTTGATGTAGGGTTCAAATGCGAGGGCGTTCTCCCCATGAGAGAATACACTAATCATTCGCTCATTGAAGAGGAAGGCTCAGAGCCTAAACCCGGCGACATTATCGAAGTCGAAATCGTCAGCGTAAGAGACGGTGATGATGCACAGCTTTTACTCTCACGCTGGAGGCACGAGTTCGATAAACGATGGGACGCTCTCGAAGCTGCTGCGAAAGAGAATCCCGTTATGCAGGTTAAAGGCGTAAGCAGAGTTAAAGGCGGACTCATGGTCAACGCATTCGGTCTCGAAGGGTTTATACCTATTTCACAGCTCACTCTCGCAGGAAGAGGCGCAAATCCTCAGAACTTTGTCGGCCAGACTCTTACCGTTAAAGTACTCGACCACGACAAACGCAAACACAGACTCGTATTCTCGCGCAGAGTACTGCTTGAGGAAGCAGAGAATGAACGCAAAGCTAAATTCTATGAGAGAGTCCATGAGGGCGACATCGTTAACGGTGAAGTTTCAAGCCTTACAACGTTCGGAGTGTTCGTGAACTTGGGCGAAATGGACGGACTTGTTCACCAGACCGAAGTAACATGGAAACGCTCGTTCAAGATTAAGGACATGTTCAAGAAGGGCGACAAAGTTACAGTGAAAGTAATCGGGATCGATAAGGAGAACGACAGAATTTCACTGAGCATGAAACAGGCTGAGGGAGATCCTTGGGACACCGTAGGCGACAGAATACATAAGGGCGATGTCATTAAAGGTACTGTAACGAACCTCCGCGATTTCGGAGCATTTGTTGAGCTTGAACCGGGAATCGAAGGACTCGTACATGTAGGTGATATTTCGTGGGCAAGGATTAAGAAGCCCGGCGAAGTTCTCAGAAAGAATCAGGAGCTTGAAGTTTTAGTGCTTGACATTGACCTCGAGAAGAGACGTATCAGTCTCGGCTGCAAACAGCTCCATGACCCCTGGAACGAAATCGATAAACGTTACCTCGCAGGTCAGGACATTAACGTTAAAGTCGTAAGACTCGCTGATTTCGGAGCATTTGTTGAGGTTGAAGAGGGAGTCGAAGCGTTGATACATATTTCGCAGCTCAGCAGGAAGAGAGTCGATAAACCTGCCGATGTCCTTCAGGAAGGTCAGGAAGTTACAGCAAGAATCCTTGAGGTTAACCCCGAACAGCGCAGAATGAGACTCTCACTCAGCGCGCTCGAACCCGAACCTGAACCCGAACCCTCACCCGTTCGTGAAGAACGCGAACCCGGTAAACCTGAACAGAAACCTGAACGCCCTGATCGCGGTGAACGCCGTGACCGCAGAGGCAAGGGACGCACAAGAACTGTCAGGGATTCAGCAGGGTATGACGATGACAGTGAGGAACTCGCGTATAACCCGTTCGCTGATGCCTTTAAGGGAACTGAATGGGCAAAGGAATAGAACTGTAACAGCGAAAATTTTAACGGTCTCTCTTTTTCGGGGAGGCCGTTTTTTTGTGGGAAATGTATGGGTTTGTGATGAGGGTTACAGGGATTTGAGGTCTTCGGGAGAAATACCCGTACACTTAAGAATCATTTTGTTGCTGATTCCTGCTTTACGCATTGTACTGGCAATTTCGAGAGCAGCTTTTTGCGCTCCCAGTCCCTTGCCTAATTCAATGCCTTCATTAAATACTATACTTCCAGGATATTCCAATACTTTGCCTCCCATGATGTCTGTCACTCCTTCTTTTAGCAAACTGTATTTTCTTGCTATCTTCTCAAGAACTTTGCGAGTCATTTCTACAATTGTTGTCCAGTCGAATGAGTGAATCTTCTCGTCCTTCAAGACTTCCTCAAGACGTGTCATGAAGTTCTCATATTCTTTTTTCAGAGTCTCAAACTCTTTTGCGTCTCTCTCATAGACTGCAAATTTCTTCTCGAAGTTAAAGATATAGAACGGCAACAAAAAGTATAAACCCTTACCGAAAATATAATCAAGAGAATAATTTTTCATTTTCATCACAGGGACGTCAAATTTTACAGTACCTCCGGGAGTATTCATAATTATTTTCATGACATCAGGAGTATTTTTCTTTGACCTCAGAAAAAGTACTGCAGAGTTTGAAATCGTAACTGTCAGCGTATTGCTGATAATCTCCCCAGAATCTAATGCCTCCTGCGTAATATACTCAAATATTCTCACCAACATAGTATTATCAGCTGTGGACTGGCATTCAAATATGTACTTATCTTGCGTTCCGTCATCAGCAATAATTGTAAATGCACTGTCTGTGATACGTTTTTGTTCTTGGCCGTCCTGCCCGTTAATATAATGCTCGTTAGGGGTAAGATAAATTTTCTCCCTGCCCGTGTAACGCTTCCCAAAAATCTCATTAATCACAGGGATTACAAGATGAAGACAGTTATTCATCATTGTCCTGAACGCATCATCATAAACCGATGATCCTTGATTATTTTTACCCGTATTAATCATTCCTCTCCACATAATTAATTTTCTTCCGAATTTTTCTTACTGATAACCTATTATCGCATATAACAGTAGAAAGGCTGAGTACCGGCTCAATCGGAGTCGGTGCAGGAATTTTTCATGATGTGTTAGAATTTTAACTCAACAAGATTCAACATAAATAAGGAGAAACTTAACATGACATTTTCGGAATTAGTGAAGTCGCGTTATTCATGCCGTAAATTTTCGGCCAAATCAGTTGAAGAAGATAAGCTCAACAAAATTCTTGAGGCAGGAATTTCAGCACCTACTGCAAAAAATGTTCAGCCCGTTAAAATCTGGGTGATTCAGTCGCCCGATGCTCTCGCTAACATCAGAACTGCTACCCCCTGCCATTTCAACGCACCTGTTATTCTCGCTGTCGGCGGAACTACTGAAGGTGCATTCGTCAGACCCTCAGACGGAAGAAACTTTGAGGACGTTGACGCTTGCATAGTTGCAACACACATCATGCTTGCTGTTGAAGCTGAAGGTTTAGGATCAACATGGGTAGGATTCTTCGACGCTCCTAAAGTCAAAGAGTTGTTCCCCGAAATGAAAGATTACGATTTAGTCGCGCTGTTCCCTATCGGTTACCCTGCCGATGACGCTCAGCCTGCCGAACGTCATTTCATCCGAAAAACTAAAGCCGAAATGGTAAGTTACCTCTAATCGCTCCAAAATGCCCGAATTAATACGCTCGTTTGTCGCCGTCAAAATGTCAGGCAAAGCTGCCGATGAACTTGAGAATTTTCTTGCTGAGGTCAGACCGCTCTCTAAAATACGCTGGGCAAGACGTTCTCAGTTTCACATAACCCTGAAATTTCTCGGCGAGAATACACGTGAAATAACCGAAGAAGTTATTGACACTCTAATACCGTTGAAACACTTTGAGCCGTTTACCGTTGAACTGTCTTACATAGGAGCGTTCCCGAATCTCAACACTCCGAAAATTTTATGGCTTTCGGGTGATAAAGGTGCTGACGAACTCGCTAAGCTCTCGAAAAAAATCAATGATGTTTTGTTTGACAACGTAGGACTTGAACGTGAACGTAAAAAATTTAAGGCTCATTTAACTCTCGCAAGACTCAAAGAGTCATTCCTTCCAGAAAATTTACTCAGGAAATTAGGCTCTGTCCCTAAAATTTCGTGGACTTGCAATGAACTCGTCTTAATGAAGAGCAATCTTGAACCTTCAGGAGCTGTTTACTCGGAGATTATGTGATGGAGTACTGCAAAATTGAGATATTCATTCCCGAAACTCACCTTGAAATTTTACAGACTACACTGAGAAACTGCGGTGCAGGACACATAGGAAAATATGACTCCTGCATGTCTTACAGTCATGTTAAAGGAACTTGGAGACCGCTCGAAGGTACTCAGCCTTACAGCGGTGTCATCGGTGAGGTCAGCACTGAGGACGAAATTAAAGCGGAAGTTACTTGCAGGGTTGAAGAGCTTGACGGGGTGATTAAGGCAGTGAAGATGATACATCCCTACGAAGAACCTGTTATTAACGTTATACCTTTGTTGAGGACAGGGCTGTGAGTTTAATTGCGTTGAGGCTGAGAATATTGCTTTTCTCGTCGTCCGAAAGCTGAAGTGACATCAACGCCTTAACGCTTTCACTCTGAGAAGCCCAAGGCGAGTCCGTTCCGAACAAAACCTTCTCGCTCCCGAAA
>JAFTBA010000097.1 GCA_017458545.1 Synergistaceae bacterium
ATGTCGGTATTTGCCGCTGTGCCTGACGATGACAGTATCCCTTATTACCCGTACCCTGTTCAGCCTCCTCAGGAACAGCAGACTCAGACTCCTCAAACGACTCCGAAAAAGACTCAGCCAAAAAAGAAACCTGTCAGGAAAAAACAAGCAGTCAAAAAAAACAGGACTAAAAAATCATCATCAGCTTCAAAACGTCCTGCCTCAGTCCGAAAATCATCGCTTCAACTCGGTATCGAACTCATGCAGCAGGAAAGATATGAACAGGCTAAGCCCTATTTGCTCAGGGCGATTCAACAGAACAGAAATGACCCTAATGCCTGGTATTGGTACGGTGTTTACCACGAGAAAACAGGAGGGTTCTATCAGGCTCAATATTTCTACAGCAAAGCAGTTACTATTGACCCTGCCTTTGAGCCGTTATCGAGGGTAGTGTTTTACCCTGAAGACCCCGAAAAAACTCCGTTGTGGGACCCCAAACGCCCTGCGAGAGTCTATCCTGTTGAAACAGCTCCGACAGCCATGAACATCTCGCGTTTCCCGAACGCCCCTAATGACCCCGAAATGCCTAAAGTACCCGTTTACACTCCACCTGAACCGGGTGCTTCACCGCTTGACGGCGACTCGTGGAATCCTGCTGTTTATGTTCCTCCTGCTCCTGAGGAACTCCCTGAGCTTGACGGTCAATCTCCTGTTTACCTTCCGCCCGATGCTGAAGCGATTAACGCCGGCGAAAGCACTGTTTATGAAGACATAAGGAAAATTCCTTATACTGCTGAGGCTTATGACTCAGGGCAGATTATCACGAACAGGGAAAAAATTATGAGGGTCGATAAACCTCTCTATAATCCTCCTGAGCCGGGACAGAGAGTCGTTCAGACTCCACAGTCACAAAAATCACAGCAGCCCGATAAAGCCATTAAGACTCAGACTAAACCGGATACTAAGAAACGCGCTTCAGTTCCTGCAAGCAGGGTAGTCCGTCAGTCGCAGAAGAAATCACAGACAGTTACCGCAAAAACTCCTGCGAAATCATCTCGAAGGTCAAGGACTCAGCCTTCAGGAAGAACAGCATCTCAGGACATCAGACCTCAGCAGAGAAGACAAACTCAATCCGAAAGAACACGGCCTCAGACTCAGGTTCAGCCCGAAACACCTCAGACCCTGCCCGAAAGGACTCAGCCTTCAGTGATTCAGGAACAGCCAGAGACTGTTCAGCCCAGAAGACAGACTGAGTATCTTCCTCCTGTGGGCCAATATGCTCCTGACCCGGGTACGATTTCGGACAGACCTATTCCCCCTGTGGGGCAGGGAAATTAAAATTAACGGAGTGATTTTACGATGATGAGAAAAATTTTAATTGGAATCGTTTTCGTACTGCTCATCGTTCCGTCAGCATCATCGGCTGAAAAAGCTATACGTGTTAATCAGCCTGCTTACTACTCGATGAACTTTTACGTTTACAAACCCGTCAACGTTCCCAAAGATTTTTATGTTACGTTTGACGGCTATCTGGTCTACATGGATTCAAAAGGAGTCTGGTATTACGGCAGCGCAGAGAAGTCCGGAATTGTTAAGACAGGTTACGTTGTAGGCTCTGTGCTTCCGTCAGTAGTCAGACTCAAACCCTATAACACTAAAATTTCATCTGTCGCTCCGATTTTAGGTAGCAGCAAAGTGATTGACCCTCCTTCACTCCCTAACGTACGTCCCGACTCGAAAGCTGACAGAATGATTCTTGTTCCTCCCGAACGGTACAATGAGGTCTATTACTCTAAACGGCCTTCATCATTTTCGCCTCATGCTTCGGATTGGACTCAGAACTCTAATTTTCTCGCCGCAGGTAAATGGCAGAAAAGTATAACAAAAATGGGAGTCCTTTACCGTCCTAACATGCCCGTTGCTTGGAAGGGTGATTTCCCTGAAGTCGTTTACGTTTGGACGGGTATGGAATGGAAACAGATTTCAGCTAAGACCCGTAACGCTAATGCACGCAGCATTCTGAGACGTGAAATTTATGATCTTACTGTTTACACGAATAAGATTAACCGCCTTAACTGGACAGATGATGATACTTATGTACTCGCTCATTACGCGGCCATGTGGGGGTATGAATGGGTCGGTGAAATTATATTGGGGAGGGACTTTTATTGATGTTGATGAAGAAAAAATTACCTGCTGTTATTGTATTGCTGCTTGTGTTTTCGTCTGAGGCTTATGCGAAACGTTACATCACTGAGCCTCTGTTAGTGCCTCAGTCGCCTTACTCAGGGATAACGTTTTATGTTTACCGCCCCTATAACATGCCTAAAGACTGGTACATTACGCTTGACGGTTACCCTGTGCATAAGAATGCTGACGGTATGTGGGTATACGGTACTTCCGAAGGGCCTAACTTAGTCCCTACCAATTACGTTGTGGGTTCAATAGTTCCTTCAACGGCAGGCATAACTAAATGGGTAAGTGATGTTCAAGTTTCGGAACTGCGTAAATTCCCTAACGCTGAAATTTTAGAGGTGAGGCAGAAAGGATTTACCCGTTCGCAGATGGCGCAGGGGAAAAATTATTCGACATACATTCCAGATTGGACGTTTAATCCTGCGTTCATGGCCTTAGGGAATTGGAAGGGTACTGTTGACAGAATAGCTGTCATAAGTGAACTGGGTACACCTGCTGCGTGGTCAGGAGCGAGTCCCAGAGTAGTTTACGTTTGGACGGGGTCATCATGGTATCAGGTTGATACGGGTGAGAGGCGTTCATCAATGAGGGCTTTGAGGAGGAATTATGCGAAACTCAAACGCTTTGTGAGGGAATCGGGACTCAAATGGTACGCTCAGGATATGCCTGTTCTTTCGCAGCAGGCTAAGGCTTGGGGGTATTACTGGCTCGGTGAAATAAGCATAAAAAATTAATTGGTCCGCTTAATTTTTTGTACAGCGGTTAGCGTCCGATACTGAATTGTTCGCTTACCGCTGTTTTTTATGCTGATATAATGCAGAAAAAAAAGAATAAAAAAAATTTAGGGAGGATTCATAATTTAATGTGTGTACTTCTTGCTTACGAGGCACCGGCCGACAGTATGATTGTGAGATTAAGCACTGCATTCAGCAGTGATGATGTACTTGAGATTCATATACTTTTCCACGAATTAATCACAGACGCATTCGCAAACGGTTACGCATCGGGAAATATTTGGCAGAATTACCTTACTCATTTTATTCTGACGAACGAAAATTTCTTCTCGCTTGCCTGTGAACGCAATGAGCCTCCCGAAGGTTCATTAAGGGATATAGCACTGCATGATTTCGAAGTATTCATGAGGCTGTTTTCACTGGATAACGAACACATGCACTACATAGACAGTTTCAGAGGAGCTGACGAAGTATTATCACCTGTCTGCGAAATCAGCAAGGCAATCGCAGAGTCACATGACTCACGCAGAATATACGATATTGTAACGAACTATTACAGGCGACACGGTACCGGTATATTCGCTGAGCATAAGGCGTTCAGGTATAACGGTGAGAAGATAGTGCCTTTGAGGAATGAGAATGTCGGCAGCGTTAAACTCGATGACCTTGTAGGCTGTGAACCCCAAAAGGCTGAACTGAGAGCTAACACTGAAGCGTTTATCAGCGGACGGCCTGCGAATAATGTGCTGCTTTACGGTGACGGAGGAACAGGTAAATCAACAAGCGTTAAAGCACTGCTCAATGAATATTTTGACAGGGGCTTGAGAGTGATAGAAGTGTATAAGCACCAGTTCAGGGATATTCTGAAGATAACTGAGAGCCTCAGACGGAGGAACTACAAATTTATATTGTTCATAGATGATTTGTCGTTCGAGGAGAATGAGAGCGAGTACAAATATCTTAAAGCAGTGATTGAGGGCGGAATCGAAATGAGACCTGAGAACGTATTGATTTACGCAACGTCTAACCGCCGTCATATTGTCCGCGAAATCTGGAAGGACAGGGACGACATGGAACATAACGGTGATATACACCGTTCCGATACTGTTGAAGAGAAGTTATCGCTTGCATCGAGGTTCGGAATTGCGCTGAACTATTCGAGTCCTCAGAGAAAAATGTATCACGAAATCGTAAAGACCCTCGCAATGAGATCAGGGCTTGAAGTTGATGAGGGAGAATTGATTTCAGGTGCTGACAGATGGGAGATAAGGCACGGAGGTATGACGGGAAGAGCAGCAAGGCAGTATGTTGATTATCTTTTGGGACGCAGGTAACTGAAGCAAAGCGGCAGCTTATGTTATCGTGTAATTCTGGTATAATCGCTTCAAATCTCACATTAACATTAAAAGGAGCTGTAAAATTTTTTGGGACAGATTCAAAT
>JAFTBA010000098.1 GCA_017458545.1 Synergistaceae bacterium
GAAGACTGCGTGATGTGCAACACTGTTTTTGAATACGAGACCGAGATAAGCGGTAAACTTCTTGAGGAAATGAATAACGCGGAATTACCGCCGAGAATTGAACCGTTACCCTTACCAGAAAAAATTGAAGCTAAGCCCGTTACAGCTCTTGAAGTTCCGAAGCCCGAACCGCTCAAGCCTGTAGTGCCTGAGCCTGAGCCGACAGTACAGGAGACATCACCGCCCCCCAAGCGCAAACGTCCGCCTATGAGGGATGATGTTTTTCTGGAACTCTGCAGGTCAGGCGATGCTGAAAAAATTGAAGAGGCAATAACAGACAACGGCGCGAATATCAACGCTAAAGGCAAAGACGGCAGAACGCCTTTGATTGAGGCAACATACAGCGGAAAGGCAGGAGCAGTAGAAGTTCTTTTGCAGTATGGTGCAGATGTCCACGAAAAAGACAATGAAGGGCGTACTGCTTTAATGTCGGCAAATAATGCGGAAGTTGCGGAAGTTCTTTGGGAATACGGAGCTGATATTAACCCTCAGGACTTAATCAATGCAGCAGATAAAGGATACTCAGATGTAGCAGAATGTTTCCTGAAACACGGTGTTCATATTGCTGATATTAATGCTGCTTTGTTAAAGTCAGTAAGTGAAGAACGTATAAAACTCGCTGAATTTCTCCTGAAACACGAGGCTGACGTCAACGCTAAGAACAATAAAGGCAATACGGCTTTAATGATGGCAGCAGAGAAAGGCCGTGCAAAAGTCGTTGAAGTCCTCCTGAAGCACGGGGCTGACATCAACGCTAAGAACAATGGCGGCGATACGGCTTTGTGGCTGGCAGCAGATAAAGGTTACTCAGAAGTCGCTGAACTGCTCATGAAGAACGGAGCTGATGCAGATGTAAATGCAGCTTTGATAGATGCAACGTTAAGGAAATCCAAACAGGCTGCTGAATTTTTCCGTACGCATGGAGCTGATGTTAAAGTTGCAGAAATCGCTGAATTTCTCCGTAATAACCATGCTGCTGATGTCAAAGCTAAAAACAATGACGGCGAGACGGCTTTAGTGTGGGCAGCAAAGAAAGGCTATGCAGAAGTCGCTGAACTACTCCTGAAGCACGGGGCTGGTGTCAACGCTAAGGACAAACAAGGCTATACGGCTTTAATGAGGGCAGCAAAGAAAGGCCATGCAGATGTTGCTAAACTCCTTCGTAATCCCCCGAAGCCTGAAAAACCAAAAAGAGGTCTGTTCGGTTTCCTGTTCGGATAAGAAGCAAAAGGCTGAATCAGAAATCCACTCCCCTCAACACCAACTGCCTCACTGAAAATTCAGCCTGTGAATTTTTCTCATGCAACTGAGGCTTCACTCATGAGACGCGCCGAAAGATACTCGAACATCTTAACGTCAGGTGTAATCCTGTAATCACTAAATACCTTCAGCCGGGAGCTGAGGGTATTTTTATACTGCTGTGTTAAGATTAGGTGACTCGCTGTAAAATTTCGGCAGGAGGGATTTTTGCCAAATGAATTATTGGACGCAGCAGAGCATAGAATTTGCAGGACAGAGAAATTATCCTGATGAATTATTCAAGTTTTTACCCTTTGTGAGTTCTTATATTCATTGTAAATGCTGAAACTTTTTTTTTGACGGCAAATTGCTCCGTGATGATATTCTCCAAAAAGCCCGTAACATTTCGGGGCAGTTCAGTCTAATTCTTAATGAGGCTGAAAATTATTTGTTCAAGGCCGATAACTTCACAGCTATGTCAGTCATGTTGAAATCCCATCGTGAAAAAATTGACCTCGTTTATACTGATCCTCCGTTTAATACAATGCAGGACTTTTATATTTCAGACGGCAGAGCTAATTCAGTGAGTCACGTTAAATCACGGAAAGCATATGCCGACAAAATGCCCCTCGAAAAATTCCTTGCATTTCTCCGCGAAAGGCTCATATTAATTCATGAGCTTTTGTCCGAAAGAGGATCGCTTTATCTTCACATTGACTGCAAGACAGGGCATTACGTCAAAATAATTCTTGACGAAATTTTCGGAGCTGACAACTTCATGAATGACATAGCACGCATAAAATCTAATCCCAAAAATTTTTACCGCCGTGCTTGGGGAAACGAACGCGATATGATTTTGTTCTACGTCAAAAATTCAGCCCTCAACATCTGGAATGACATCAAATCACCCCTCAATAACTCCGAAATTTCACGCCTCTTCCCGAAAACTGACCCTGACGGAAGACGTTATACTACTGTTCCGCTTCATGCTCCAGGCGAAACTCAGGGCGTTACGGGTCAGGTTTGGCGGAATATCCCCGTTCCTTCGGGAAGGCATTGGCGTACAGACCCTGCACAGTTCGATATACTTGACGCTCAGGGGCGTATCGAATGGTCCTCAACAGGTAACCCCAGAATCAAAAAATATGCTGATGAACATGAGGGCAGCAAAATTCAGGATGTATGGACGTTCAAAGACCCTCAGAGTCCCGTTTACCCTACTGAAAAAAATCATGACATGTTAAAACTCATCATCGCTCAGTCATCATTGCCCGAAAGCATAATCCTTGACCCTTTCGCAGGAAGCGGAACAACATTAACATGCGCTGACGAATTAGGCAGAAAATTTATCGGCATTGACCGCTCCGAAGAGGCAGTGAGAATTATGCTTGAGAGGCTTACAGGTGAATATAAATTTGTTGACTTGGAGAAGACACTGAAAAATTCTTCGGACTGACTCCCTGATTCAATTCAAGCTGTAGAAATACGCTGTAGAAATTTCTTCCTTACGTGTAAAATATTTCCCATCAGTAAAAATTCACAAGCACCAAAATTTATATCGTCAGGAGGATTTTTTCATAATGAAAAAGTTTGCGTTCGCTCTTGTTCTGGTCATGATGTTCTCGGTCATGGCCTCCGCTGCTGAGGTCGTTAAGGCCTACACAACAATGGAAGAACCTCTCGCTAAAGCCCTGTTCGATGCTTTCGAGGCCGATACAGGTATCAAAGTCGAATGGGTCAGGCTCTCAGGCGGTGAGGCTATCGCACGTCTCGAAGCTGAACGCGCTAACCCTCAGGCTTCAATCTGGGTCGGCGGTGTAGGCACTCAGCATATTGAGGCAAAATTACGCGGCCTCTCAACACCTTACCGTTCGCGCGCAAGAGGCAGTATCCCGGCAAAATACAGAGACCCCGAAGACTATTGGACGGGACTCTATGTCGGCCCTATAGCTTTCTGCATGAACACTGAACGCGCTAAGGAATTGGGACTCGACATGCCCAAAAGCTGGGCAGATCTCCTCAAGCCCGAATACGCCAAGAAAATCAGAGTCGCTCACCCAAGCACTTCAGGTACTGCCTACAACATGATTACTACTGTCATCAGAATCTTTAACGGCGATGAGGATAAAGCGTTTGCTTACTTCAAGGATTTAGCTAAGTCGGTTGAACAGTTCACGCGTTCAGGTTCGGCTCCGGGTAAGTCATGCGCTCTCGGTGAAATCCCTATTGCAATCGGTTACCTTCACGACCAGATTAAATTACAGCGTGAGGGCGCAAAGATTGAGATAGCTATTCCGTCAGACGGTACCGGCTTCGAAACAGCTTCAATGTCAATCCTCAAAGGCGGCCCGGACTCTCTCAATGCCAAAAAACTCTATGACTGGGTACTCGGTCAGAAAGCTATGGACATCATCGCTAAATGGTATGTCATTCCGTTATCAGATAAAGCTACTCCGACCGATACAGGATTCTCACTCGCTAATATGCACCTCGTTAATCAGGATGACCAGTGGGACGCTGCTAACAAAGAACGTCTCCTCGAACGCTGGAACAAAGAAATTTCAACTGCTCCCGAAAAGTAACACAATCATTCTCAGCCTCCTGTAATAATTTTTTTGCAGGGGGCTTCTTTATGTAAAGGAGGTCTGAAATTGAACAAACGGCTCATTAATTTTCTTGTAACTCTTTTGTTCGTCGTACTCGTAGGGTACTGGATATATTCAAGCGTCAGTGATGAGTTCCTCAAACAAACCGCTGACTCTCAGCGCAGAACTGTTGAAACAGTCGCAGCAGGTTACCCCTCAGGCAATGACGAGGTAACAGAATGGCTGAACCGCCTCGCTGAAGACTCCAACACTTACAAAATCGCATTCGTTCCCGAACTCCCAATGCCTAACGAAAAATTATTGTCAACTCCGAAAGGAGATAACGAACTCGCTAAACTTACTGAAGATTTTGCGCTTGACCCCGAGTTCGCTAAAGGTTTCGACAATGCCGCCTATGAGGAAGTCTACAAAAGTTCACGCAACTGGACCGTAGGCTCAAAGGAGGAACAGGCGTTATTCTTCGCACCCGCCGTTGACATTAAGACTCACGATGTCGAAGGAGTGTTAGTGTTCTCGTTCAGCACTGAGGGCGAAAGGAATTTCATGCGTATGATGAACACTCTGTTTTTCTGCGCGTTCGTACTGTTTGCCGTAGTAATATGGCAGCTCATGATGAGCAGAGATCCGATTGTAGGTTTCGCACTGGCAGGACTCTTCCTGATGACGCTGATATTCGTTGCTTATCCGCTGTTCGAGGCATTAAGACTCTCATTCCTTGAGAACGGCAAATTTTCCCTCTCAACATGGAAAACTATACTCAACTCAGAAGGTTACATGTCGGCATTATGGGGAAGTCTTAAACTCGGCTGCTGGACTGCAACGTTCTCAACGCTCGTAGGATTCCTGTTTGCGTTCGTTGTCTCACGGACAAATGCCCCGTGCAAAAAGCTAATCTCAACAATGGGAGTCCTACCCGTAATATCTCCTCCGTTCTCATTGACCCTCTCAATAATCTTGCTGTTCGGCAACAACGGACTGATTACGAGATGGCTGAGGGTTATAGGACTGGACTTCTCAATTTACGGACTGCCCGGACTCGTTTTGGTGCAGACTATGGGAATGTTCCCGATTGCGTTTTTGACACTGGGAGGAGTTTTGCAGGCAATCGACTCAACGTTTGAGGAGGCATCATTGAACCTTTCGGCAGGAAGATTTCAGACGTTCAGCAAAATCACTCTTCCTCTCGCAGTGCCGGGCATCCTCAGCGCGTGGCTGTTGGTGTTCACAACATCGCTGGCTGATTTCGCTAACCCTCTGTTACTCGCAGGAGACCTGAAAGTCTTATCGCTTGAGTCTTACATTGAGGTTACCGGAATGAACAGGCTAGGACACGGCGCAGCATTATCGATACTGTTACTGCTGCCGACATTAACGGCGTTCTTGGCTCAGCGTTTCTGGGTAGCTAAACGCTCTTACGTTACAGTAACGGGCAAACCTTCAGGACGTATTACCGAGCTTACTACACCTATTGTGCGGAGGATTTTAACGGGAATAATCTTCGTGATAATTTTCTTCCTCATAATGCTCTACGGCACTATCTTCGCAGGGTGTTTCGTCAAAAACTGGGGCATTGATTACACGTTCAGCCTTGAGAATATTACTGAGGCTATAACACGTTCAACCGATGCTTTGTTCGACACTGTTACTCTCGCGGCAATAGCTACGCCTATCGCAGGAATTATCGCAATGATAGCGGCACTGCTCATAGTCAGAAGGAAATTTCACGGCAAAAAGCTGCTCGAAATGTTACTGATGACACCGTTCGCATTGCCAGGGACATTGCTCGGTATAAGCTACATACTTGCGTTCAACCATGCACCTATAATTCTCGTCGGAACCGCCGCTATAATCATCATCAACTATGTTATCCGTGAGCTTCCCGTAGGAATTGAAGGGGGTATAGCTTCACTGAGACAGATAGACCCTTCGATTGAGGAGGCTGCTACCGATTTGGGAGCGGATCAGGCTACAGTGTTCAGGACGATAGTGCTGCCGCTGGTGCGTCCTGCGTTCCTGTCGAGTCTGTCGTATACGTTCGTGCGTTCAATGACGGCTGTGAGTGCTGTAATCTTCCTGATTTCGGCGAAATGGTATCACATCACAGTGTTAATCTATAACTTCTCGGAGAACCTGAGATTCGGACTTGCGAGCGTATTGTCAACCGTGTTAATCATAATAGTATTCGGAGCGTTCGGAATAATGAGGCTGTTAGTGCGTGAGAATACTAACCTGATGAAAAACGTAACGTAAAGACTAGGGATTAGGGGACAGGGGATAGGGAGTAGGGAGTAGGTTTCTCTGTTCCTCTGTCATTTTGATTGAAGAAAGGAGTTAAACGAAATTGGCGAGTAAATCAGTAACCTTCGACAACATAAAAAAGATATTCAGAGACCCTCAGTCGGGTCAGGACGTTGCAGCAGTAGCAGGAGTATCATTCAGGCTTGAACCGGGCGAACTGGTAACACTGTTAGGGCCTTCAGGGTGCGGAAAGTCAACGATTCTGAGAATGCTCTCAGGGTTTGAACAGCCTACTTCAGGCAAAATCATGATAGGCGATAACGATGTAACCAACACTCCGCCTAACAAGCGCGATACTGCAATGGTCTTCCAGAGTTACGGGTTATTTCCTCACATGAACGTTGCCGATAATGTAGGCTACGGGTTAAAACTGAGGAAAGTACCCCAGAAAGAAATTGATGAAAAAGTCCAGAGATTCCTCGAAATGGTAGGGCTTGGCCAAATGGGTAAGCGTCCTCCTTCAAGACTCTCAGGAGGCCAGCAGCAGAGAGTAGCACTTGCGAGGAGTCTCATCGTTGAACCGTCAGTGCTGTTACTCGATGAGCCGTTGAGCAATCTTGATGCACTTTTGCGCGAACAGATGAGGGTAGAGATTCGCAGACTCCAGAAATCACTCGGAATAACTGCAATGTATGTTACTCATGACAGAGTCGAAGCGATGAGTTTGTCTGACAGAATCATAGTGATGAAACTCGGACACATAATCCAGATAGGAACTCCGAGCGATATTTACAGAGACCCTGTAGACACGTTTGTTGCGGGGTTCGTAGGGAAAGTAGCGTTTTTTCCTTGCGAGGTCAAAGGGATTGACGGTGAGTGCCATGTTGAGGTTAAAGGGCAGGGCTTCACAGCTCCGAGATGGTCCGATAAGCTCAAGGCAGGCGATAAGGCGTTGGTGATGGCAAGACCTGAGTCGCTTTCTGTAGGTGAACCCGGTGCAGGAGTTGAGGACGGTATCGTTACGGCCAACATTTATTTGGGTAACAGCGTTGAGACTTGGGTTAAGACTGATTTGGGGAACGTACTCGTTCAGATAGACAACCCCGATGTCAAAAAGATTTGGGCTGAGGGCGAGAAAGTTTCATTGTCGTTTGACCCGTCATTGACTAAGGTACTTGTAGATGATTTGGAGAAAGCGTAAACTGAAATACCGCTGTTTTAGGACGGCGGTATTGCATTCTATTTCAGATAAGGACGTGTGAAAATGGCAATAGTTCAGGTAGTACAATGGGATGACAGCCTCAATTCAAACGACATCTTAGCATGGCGTTACGTTGACCGCAAAAATCCCTCAAAAAGCGATGAGTTAGGCAACTGGACTCAGCTTGTAGTCCGCGAGACTCAGGAAGCAATCCTCTTCAAGGACGGTCAGGCATTAGACCTTTTCGGAGCAGGAAGGCATACCCTCTCAACAAGTAATATCCCTATGTTAGGCCGTCTCATTAATCTCTCAACAGGCGGTGAAAGCGCATTCAAAGCAAGCGTTTGGTTCGTCAACAAAGTCAGCATTCTCGACGTAAAATGGGGAACTCAAAATCCTATTCTCCTCCGTGACCCCGAATACCAGATACCTATTTACGTCCGTGCATTCGGGCAGTTCGGAATGAGAGTCAGTGAGAGCCGTCAGTTTGTGCTCAAACTCTCAGGCAACAAATCATCAATCACCCGTGATGAAGTCGCAGAATACTTTAAGGGTTTAATACTCTCCCGAATGGGCGACATGATAGCAACGTACATAGCTCAGAAGAAAATCAACATCTTCGAGATAAGCGCATACCTTGAGGACATGTCGAATGAGGCAGTCGAAAGAATACGTCCTGAGTTCGCGCTCTACGGGATTGAACCGTTAAACTTCTATTTCGGCTCAGTGAATGTTGTTGATGATGACGAGGGCATAAAGAAGCTCAAATCCGCAATGGCCGAACGCGCTTCAATGAATGTTATGGGTTACAGCTATCAGCAGAAACGTTCATTTGACGTTATGGAGTCTGCTGCAAAGAATGAAGGAGGAAGCTCATTACTCGGAGCAGGAGTCGGACTCGGTGCAGGAATGGGAATGGGCAGTGCAATAGGTCAAATGGCTTCGCAGATGGGTCAGTACATCAACCCTAACACCTCACCCCTAACCCCTAACCCCTCTACCCTATCCCCTACTAACCCCTCTGCAGTATGTCCTTCATGCGGTCAGCCAGTAACAGCAGGAGCAAAATTCTGCATGAACTGCGGAGCCAGGTTAGTGTGTCCGAATTGCGGCCATGCGTTAATACCCGGCGCGAAATTCTGCCCTGACTGCGGCAAACAAATATAACTACCCCCTCGCTTCCGTAAGAGGGGGCTTTTTTTTTCAAACACACTTCATAATACTTAATTAACTTTCTCTAGGAATAATACTTTTGTGATAGTGCAGTCCTGCAAAAAAATGCTAGAATATTTCACACTATTAATCATCTAACCCCCTTGTGCTTTCGTGCAGAGGGTTAAAATTTTTTCGCGGCATGTGCAAACAAAGATACAGGAAAGGAGAGAATAAAATTGTTTGCTCATTTTGTGGATTACCTTCATCAGGGCTCACCGACAAGTATAGCTGTTATGACCGTAGCACTGATGTTAATGTTCGGGTTCGCACTCACCCGTATAACTAAACTGCTCAAACTCCCTAACGTTACGGCTTACATCATAACAGGTATACTCATAGGCCCTTACTGCCTCAATTTAGTTCCCGACTCTATCGCTGACAGTACTGCATTTCTTCCTAACGTTGCTTTGGCATTCATAGCTTTCAGCACAGGTCAGTTCTTCAGACTCAATGCCCTTCGCGGTAACGGCTCTAAAGTCCTCGTTATCACTGTACTGGAATCATGCGTTGCTTCAGTCTTCGTGTTCATAGCTGCTTATTGGGTACTCGGTATGGATCTGGCGTTCTCCTCAGTAATCGCTGCACTCGCTTCAGCTACTGCACCTGCCTCAACAATGATGACTATCAGACAGACAGGTGCTCACGGCGATTTCGTCAACACTCTGTTACAGGTCGTTGCACTCGATGATGTAGTAGGGTTAATCGCGTACAGCGTTGCAGTATCAATAGCACTTGCGCTCACTGCTTCGGGAACTGCTGCAGGCTTCGATTTCAGCAACGTAATATTACCCGTACTGATGAACATTGCAAGCGTCATCATAGGCGCATTGCTCGGAATCGTAATGAAAATCCTCTTACCTCCTGACCGTTCAACCGATAACAGACTCATTGTTTCGGTAGCAATTCTTTTCGGTTTCTGCGGCATATGCGAAATGTTAGGAGTATCTCCGCTGTTAGGCTGCATGTTCATGTCAACAGTTTACATAAATATTACTGATGACGAAAAACTGTTCAAACAGTTAAATTACTTCAGCCCTCCGATTTTGCTGCTGTTCTTCGTGAGGTCGGGAGTATGTTTTGAACTCGGTGCCTTAACCGGCGGTAACAGTCAGGGAGGTACTTCACTGCTGACGTTGGGAGTAGTGTATTTCCTCGTGAGAATCGCCGGCAAATACGCAGGTGCATTCATGGGATGTTCTGTTACCGGTAAAAGCAGGTTAGTCAGGAATTATTTGGGATTGGCCTTAATACCTCAGGCAGGTGTCGCTATAGGACTCGCTGAATTAGGAGCGCGTACACTCGGAGGCGATACGGGCAGCGCATTAAGGACTGTAATACTTGCTTCGAGCGTACTGTATGAACTTATAGGACCTGCTTGCGCTAAACTGTCGCTTGCATTGTCGCACTCATACGAAGATACTGAGGAAGCCCCTGCACTTTCACCGCAGGACGAGGACAAGTTAATCATCAACTCCCTCATCGAACGCATAAGGGAAATTCAACGCGAACTGCCTGAACATACACAGCCCGTTCCTGCTGAGGCGGTAAACGTAAATGTTCAGCACACAACGCTAAGACATCTTCACTCAAACAATACCAACTACCACTAATACGGCCATGAATAATAAATTTAATACACCCCTAAAAGAAAACGGGGGGTGTTTTTTTCGTGTGAATAGAAAAAAAATTCCAGGCATGTTATTATCTGTTTAACCAAAATATTTTGCCCGAAAAAAGTGAGAGATTGTTTACGTGGAACAGGAAAGTTTCAAATTCAATTACTATGCGTTTATCAGTTACAGCCACAAAGATAAAGATATTGCACAGAGATTGCAGAAATTTTTGCAGAGCTATCATTTACCTTCAGAATTACAGAACTCACACCCTGATTTGCCCGAAAACCTTAACCCTATATTTATTGATGAATCTCTTGTTGCAAC
>JAFTBA010000099.1 GCA_017458545.1 Synergistaceae bacterium
ATATAAAAAAATCCCCCCGACTCACATCGAGGGGATTCCGTTATTCTTACGCCGAAACGATTTCCTTAATCTTCATCAGTCGGCTTAATGTCGAGCGTTCCTGCTCATCAAGTTTCATGCTGATATACCTTATTGTCTCGGCCAAATTCGGAATCATCACGTACTCAAGAGCATTAACCCTTCTTCTCGTGCGTTCAATCTCTCCTGCCATAAGCCTTATGGCTTTCTCCTCAGCAGCTAGGTGTAACAGTTTCACGATAATTCCGCTGAACTGTTCGAGAGCAGCATCAAGCAGCAACGGTACATTCACAAACCCGTAATTCACGGGGTTACCCTCCTGCTTAACGTCATACTCAGGCACCATTACGCTCATCACGTTATGCCACTGTACCGAAAGCGTTGACTTCGCGCCCGGGAAAATTAACGCCTGCTCCAAAATCTCCGGTGTCGTCTGCGCCCTCGAAAGCACAAACGTCCCGTAGCATTCTGCAAGTTCCTTCTCAACAGACTCACGCAGTTCCTTGCCTGCCTTAGCCTTCTCAAGGAACGCTTTAATCAATGCGTCCTGCTTATCCTTCAGGAGCTTATGACCGCGTTTCGCAACCGCAAGCCTCTTCTTGAGCCTCGACAGTTCCATTCGGTTAGGGTTGACGTTGATTCGTGCCATCGTCAATCACCTTCCTTTACGCTTCGCCCTTCTCAGCCTTTGCCTTGAGCAGCGGGTTCAAATACTTCTCGATGTAAGCGTCTCTGATTCTCTTGAGTTCCTTCACAGGTATCATCGTCAGCAAATCCCAGCCCAGTTCGAGAGTCTCTTTAATCGTTCTGTTCTCGTACTCGCCCTGTCTGACATACTTATCCTCGAATACCGTTGAGAATTTAGCGAACGCTTTATCCTCGTCTGACAGCGCACCTTCACCCAGAATTACCGCAAGTTCTTTAGCCTCTTTGCCTCTGGCGTAAGCCGCAAACAACTGGTTCATCAGGTCGGCATGATCCTCGCGTGTCTTATCGCGTCCTATACCCTTATCTTTCAGTCTCGAAAGCGACGGCATAACATCAACAGGAGGATAGATACCCTGTCTGTGTAAACTTCTGCTGAGGATAATCTGTCCCTCAGTGATGTACCCGGTAAGGTCGGGAATAGGGTGTGTCTTGTCGTCTTCAGGCATAGTGAGAATAGGTATCTGAGTTATCGAGCCTGATTTGCCCTTGAGACGGCCTGCACGCTCGTACATAGTGGCAAGGTCGGTATACAGGTAACCGGGATAGCCTCTTCTGCCGGGAACTTCCTTGCGTGCCGCTGAAATTTCGCGCAATGCCTCGCAGTAGTTCGTGAGGTCAGTGAGTATTACGACAACGTGCATGTTGCACTCGAACGCTAAATACTCTGCGGCAGTGAGTGCGATTCTGGGAGTCGATATACGTTCAATCGCAGGGTCGTCAGCAAGGTTGATGTATAACACTGTGCGCTGTAAAGCTCCTGTTCTCCTGAAGTCCTCCATGAAGAATGAGGCTTCCTCGAACGTTATGCCCATTGCCGCGAAAACAACAGCGAAATCCTCATGGCCGCTTATGACCGTAGCCTGACGGGCGATCTGAGCAGCCATTCTGTTGTGTGGAAGTCCTGACGCTGAGAATATAGGGAGCTTCTGACCTCTGACCATAGGGTTGAGTCCGTCAATCGTTGAAATACCCGTCTGAATGAACTCAGAAGGGTAGTCGCGTGAAAACGGGTTCATAGGCATACCGTTAATGTCGAGATTCTGTTCGGGGATTAACGGCGCGCCTCCGTCAATGGGTTCGCCTCTGCCGTTGAAAACTCTTCCTAACATGTCTTTTGAGACGGGAAGCGTTAAGACTCTTCCGAGAAATCTTACTTTCGAGTCCTCGTTCTCAATTCCCGTTGTGCCCTCGAAGACCTGTACCAATGCCCTGTCGCTCTCAATCTCAAGAACTCTGCCCCTTCTCTTGTCGCCGTTTGCGAGAGTTATTTCGACAAGTTCATCGTACATAACGTCCTGAGTCTTTTCGACCATCATAAGAGGGCCTGAAATGCTTGATATAGTTCTGTACTCTCTAGGCAGCATTTGTATCACCTCCGACAGGGATTATTCCGTTAATCTGCTCTTTGATGGTGTCATCGAGCTTGTCAATCTGTGCAATATCTTTTTCCTCAAGGTAACGCATTCTTGCAATCTGTTCGCGGACAGGAAGGTTAAACAGTTTGTTCATGGGTGCGCCCTTATGGAGTGCATCGAGTCCTGCATGATGGAAAGCAACAATAGTCTTTAACATTTTGAACTGCTTTTCCATTGAGGCATATGTGTCAACCTCATGAAACGCATTCTGATGTAAGAAGTCTTCACGTAACGACTTAGCTGTCTCCATTACCATGCGCTCATCGCGCGATAATGCGTCAATTCCTACGAGCCTTACAATTTCGTTGAGCTGTGATTCCTGCTCTAAGAGTCCCATTGCCTCAGTGCGTAAACCGCTCCACTGGTCATCAAATTTCTCGTCCCAATAAGGGTCTAATCTCTCAGTATAGAGTGAATAGCTGTTGAGCCAGTTGATAGCGGGGAAATGCCTCTGATACGCCAAATTAGCGTCGAGTCCCCAGAATACTTTAGTGACTCTGAGAGTGTTCTGGGTAACGGGTTCCGAAAGGTCTCCGCCGGGAGGTGAGACGGCTCCGATGACGGTGATTGAACCTTCGCGGCCGTCCTTGCCGTTTACGATGCAGCGTCCTGCTCTCTCGTAGAATGACGCGAGACGTGTACCCAAGTAAGCAGGGTAACCTTCTTCGCCGGGCATTTCCTCGAGTCGTCCTGACATTTCGCGGAGAGCCTCAGCCCAGCGGCTTGTCGAGTCGGCCATGAGTGCGACCGAGTAGCCCATATCCCTGTAGTACTCGGCGAGGGTAATCGCCGTGTAAACGCTTGCTTCACGGGCAGCGACGGGCATGTTTGACGTGTTAGCGATGAGGGTAGTACGTTTCATCAGGGGCTGGCCTGTCTGAGGGTCATCGAGTTCGGGGAACTCAAGAAGAACGTCAGTCATCTCGTTACCGCGTTCACCGCAGCCTACGTAAACAACTATCTGAGCCTGCGCCCATTTAGCGAACTGGTGCTGAATAACTGTTTTGCCCGAACCGAAAGGACCGGGTACGCAAGCAGTTCCTCCGAGTGCTACAGGGAAGAACGCGTCAACAACTCTCTGGCCTGTCGTCATGGGGACGTTGGGAGCGAGTCTTGTTTTGACGGGTCTGGGTTTACGGACGGGCCAACGCTGGAGCATTTTGACCTCATGCTTCGTCCCGTTGTCGTCAATTACAGCGATAACATCTTCAACAGTATGTTCGCCCTTCTCGATTTTCTCAACCTTTCCCTTGATACCGAAAGGAACCATGATTCTGTGTTCAACAACAACAGTCTCCTGAACAGTTCCGAGAATATCACCTGCTATAACTTCCTCGCCGACTTTAACTTTGGGCGTGAAATCCCACTTTTTATTACGGTCAAGTGCGGGGACGCTGATACCTCTTGAAATATAGGGACTCTTAGCGGCTTTCTCGATAAGCTCAAGGGGTCTCTGTATTCCGTCGTAGAACTGCTCAATAATTCCCGGCCCTAATTCGACGCTCAAAGGTTCTCCCATTGAAACAACGGGTTCACCGGGCTTCAATCCTGAAGTCTCTTCGTAGACCTGAATTGATGCCTTGTCGCCGTTTACCTCAAGTATTTCGCCGACGAGTCCGAGTTCGCCGATATGCACAACGTCCTGCATACTTGCGCCCTCCATACCGCCAGCGACTACAAGAGAGCCGGAGATTCTCTCTATTACACCTTTAACTTCTTTTTTATCAGGCATTTTTAATCTCTCCTGCCTCCGTTTTCTGTCTTCATCATCTTTTTACCGTTCTGCAAAAATATCCATACCTACGGCCTTTTCAACGCTGCCCCTGATTGAGGCAAGCCCTGCACCCGTAGCCCCTGAAGGGCCAGGAACGGGAAGGACGCTGGTATGATATTTATCGTTAATTTCCTCGACCTTAGCCGTGAACTCGACAAACAAATCTTCCTGTATGAACACTACCGCATAATCCTCGCGCGCTAACTGCTCAAGCGTTGACTCGAATGTTCCGCGTGTCTCGGGCGTAAGAATAACGCTCCTGACTCCCACTGCCTGAAACGGTAAGGCCATCTCATAACTTCCGATTGCTGCCATAGGCTTGTTATCTGCCATTGCTGAGAAGCCTCCTCCCAAATTCGCGGTCTAATCCTCCTGCCACACACACAAGTGCTACACGCATGTTGCGTGTTTCAGCTTCTTTCGTGAGCAGGTAAAGGAGGACATTAGCAGGTGCATCCATTGAGTATTTAGCGTTCTCAAGGACTTTGAGCAGGTATTCATCGAGCGATTTGGACACATCGGTTAATGCCGTTTTGATGTTGCCCGAATCCTGTAACGCTCCGAGTACTGCGCCGATGTCGGTGTGCGACAAAAGCCTTCCCCAAGTTTCCTGCGGTTCGGAGAGCAGCTTGGCCATGTCATCAGGTCTTATCGTTCCGCCCTCGTGGAAGAACGGAAGAGCTTTAGCGCTCTCATACTTAATTCTTGCGAGCCTGACAGCACTGCGTAAGTTCTCAGCGTCAATCCGCGACTTAACCCAGTGAATGACATCGGGCATTTTGAGACCCTCAGCAACATCGAGCATTGCCCTGAACATCTGATGGTCAATCATCAGTTCAACGGCCTGTGCGCTTTTCGTAGCGTCCCACAACTGCCAGCACTGCGGGATTAAGTCGGTCAGTCCGTAAGGCAGATAGCCGTACTCTTCTGTCTCAATAGCATTCTTGAGCTCTTCGGGGTTAATCGTACCCAAATCAGAGAGCAGATCGTAGCGTCTTCCTTCGAGTTCACCGCCCCTGACTTTGAACAGCCCTTTGAGGAGGACTTTTACGTTGTGGAAGTCGTAGGGCAGCCTGAAGATGTCGATAAGCCCTTTGTCGGGAACGAATGTCTCAAGTTCCTGAAACGTTGCGAGCATCTCGGAGTCTATTGCCTTGTCGAAACTGCTGCCGTTCTGCGAAATCCACTGCGAATAGCCTGTCTCGCCCAATGCCCTTAATGCCTCGTCAATACCTGCGCTGTCCATAAGGCGCGAGAAAAATGCCGTGTCCAGTATGTGATTTTCCATACCGCGCAGACGCGATACGGTGTATACATAACTCACAGCCTGCACCTCCTTTTAAGCCGCGAACAGACGCTTTACGACTTCTGTCTCAATGTCTGCGCGCGCGTCGGCAATAAGCATATCCCACGAGCAGTTAGTATCAATCCTGTCATTTCTGAGAACGAATCCTCCCGAAATGGGAAGCCTCTCAGCTGAAAGCGTGAGCGTCGTGTTATGCGATGCGTTGTATCCGTCGAGCCAACGCTGATCCAAATGCTTCTCGTTTTTGCCGACGAAGACAACCTCTTTGCCCGTAACGACAGCCTGAGCGAGCAGCTTATCGGCGAATTTTACGTACTTGTCGGGAGCCATAGCGGTCATCTGCTTGAGTGCCTCAGCGAAAGCCTCACCCATTAACTGCTGTTTGACCCCTAAGTCAATACGTTTAGCGTCAAGCTCTGCTACAATCTCGCGCCTTCTGAGGACTTCAGGCTCTTCACGGCCCAAGCGTGCGGCGTAAGCGTCCTGAACCTCTTTGATTTCGGCGTTGACTTTGCGGCTTATCTCGCGGACTTTCGCGTCATTCTCTGCCTCAAGTGCTTTTATCTGTGCCTGTGATTCGGCTTTAATTTTTGCTTTTATGTCAGCAAGTGCCATTCTTCAACACCTGCCCGATTAGCCTACCTGAACTCCCATGAGCATTAATATACTCGTAAGAAGTGCAAGAACTGCATACGTTTCGACCATTGCGGGGAGGATTATGGCTTTGCCCATAGCTTCAGGTTTTTTGCCGATCATCTGAATCGAAGCCGCTGAGGTTTTGCCCTGCCATATAGCCGAATACCAGCCTACTACCGCGATGGGAAGGCATGAAGCGAGAATCTGAAGACCCTGATTCCAGTTGAGGGCTACCGCACCTGCTCCGCCGAGTAATCCGAGCTTATTGAGGACGAAGAAAGCGATTAACAGACCGTAGATTCCCTGAGTTCCGGGAAGTGCCTGAAGGATTAAGCATGAGCCGAATTTGTTGGGGTCTTCGGTCATAACGCCTGCTGCTGCGCCTCCGGCGATACCGATTCCTATTGCCGAGCCGATTCCTGCGAGAGCTGCTGCAAGTGCCGCCCCGAACAGTGCGAGTGAAAGTCCCAGATATTCCATGATGATTTACACGTTCCTTTCAGTTTTCAAGATAAATAAATATTTTGTTGCCTTAACTTTACAGGGATTTATTTACTACTTACTACCCTAAATCCTATACCCTAATCCCTGTACCCTATACCCTACACCCTACGCTCTGACATTAACATATTCCTGTGAGAGCGTCAGCGGTGTGAAGGGTTCTCCTCCGCCTGAATAAAACTTACCGAAAAACTCAACATACTGAAGCCTCAACGGGTGAACGAATGAGCCCAGAATGTTTATAGCAATGCTGAAGATATGACCGCCTATTACAACGACAAACGCAACGAGCCATCCGACATAAGGAATGTCAGCGGCAAGTCCGCCCAGAAGGTTAATGACCATTCCGATGACAGCCGAGCCGAATCCGAGTGCCAAAAGTCTGCTGTAACTGAGAATGTCGCCCAGATATGACGTTGAGCCGTATAACGCCAGGAAACCGTTGATGACTTTCTTGAAGTAGTTAGGCTCGCCTTTGCCTGCGTAAATGAAGATTATCACAGCTCCGATAATTGCCATTGCTCCGCCTATCTGCGCGAAGTGAGGCGGTAACATTCCGCCCGAACCCGTCCCGAAAAGGCATAAGCCTACAATGAACAGGAACCATGATATATTGCTTCCTACAGCGTCAATAATTTCTCCGTGCCTCAGCTTGTCGTAAGCAGCTATCAATAATCCGAACATAAGGTGAATGACTCCGAGTAACAACGAGATTCCAAGCACCTGCATGGGATTAGTCATAGGGTCAACAAGCATAAAAGCATTCTTCAGCGGAACTAACGGGGGTAAAAACGCATCGATGAAATTCCCGAAGAATGAACCTGAAATTACCCCGTAAATGAACGTTGAGACCGAACAGAACAAAAACAGCGTTATGAAATCCTTAACGCCCGGAGCAATCTTCTTGTACTTCCTGAAGACATACATAATCAGACCGAATACCACAATTCCGTAACCTGCATCGCCTAAGCACATTCCGAAAAATACCCAGAAGAACGGCGCAAGCAACGGTGTCGGGTCAATACCCCTGTATGTCGGCGAGGAATACAGCTCCGTCAGAATGTTGAACGGTCTTACAGTACTGCCGTTTTTGAGGAGCGACGGAGGCTCTTCATCGGGTGAAGGGTCTTCGAGCATAAGTTCGGTTTCTGTGCTGACGGCCTCAATTTTCTGCCTGATTTCGTCGGCCCTGTCGGCAGGAACCCAGAAACGCGTCAGCATTACAGAGTCAGTCTCATCGCTCATGGCCGTACCGTTGTACCTTGCCGAAAGACTGTTGTAGTAATCCGAGAGCTTCTGTACTGTGGGTACATTCTCCTCAGCGAGTGCATTTAACTTCTCTGCTAACTCAGTTTCCTTAGCCTCAAGCTCTGAGATTATGCCTGCAAAACGTTCCTTCTCCTCTTCAACCGTACCTGTTAATGACGCAGGGACTTCGATGGGGGAAAGGGCGTTCTTTACGCAAATCTCTCTGATTTCGTCCTCAATCGAACGTGAATAAATCAACGCAGCATAAATTTCAGCAGGTTTCTCTTTTTCGTTGAACGGAGCGATGATTAATTCGCTGTCCTGAGCGTACTTCGAGAAATCACCTAAAGCTGCCTTGATGCCTGTAACATTTTCGGGTTTCAATGTGCCTATGAGACCCGTTAATGTCTTAGTACCTTCCGTGATTACAGAGAGGGGGTACGGGAAAAATCCGAGTGATGACAAGATTAAAGCTGTATTTCTTGCGTCAGAGAGTTTAAGCCTTACTTCCCCTGTCTGGTGTTCAACTGCGCGTGTATTATCGCAGACCGCTTTGAGATTCGTTTTTGATGCTAACTCTTCGAGTTCCGTCATTGTAACTTCGGGTCTTTCACCGAGCATTCTGTCGAGGGCCGGAACGGGGTCAACATAATGCGGAGTAAGAGTCCTGTTCAGGTAACGGACATCGGCGAGTATTTCATCATTCTTCGAGATGAGGGCTTCAACGTCAGAGGGTCTGGCGTGATTTTCTTCCGCAGACGAGATAATCTGACATGTGCCTGTCTCCTGAAGGGCTGCCGCAATCTGTTCATGAACGGATTTGTGATAATACAGTTCTGCCTTTTTAAGCCTGGCTACTCCCATATTTTTTCATCACCTCTTCCATTATGAATGAAGCAGCTGCCGGTATCTTGTCCTTATGCTTGGTGTAGAAAGCCTTAGCATCTGATTCGCGCTTTGAGAGAATTGACTTAGCTTTGGCTTCGGCTGCCTCTTCAGCTCTGCGTATTTTGTCGCGGAACTGACGGGCTGCTGACTGACGTGCTTCCTTCAGGGAATTTTCTGCGTCCGAAGTTGCGCGGTTAAGTTTTTTTGCAGCGTCTTCCTTAGCTTTCTGCACTGCTTCAGCGGCTTGAGTCTCAGCAGTCTTTATCTCAGCGATTGTAGGGTTGTCCGCCATTTTGTGCTCACCTCCCGTTCTGAATAAAAATGTATTGAGTAAATATGAGACGGTCTGAACAAAAGTAAATTATACCCAAAAAAAATTAGTGTTCAATCAGGAAAACCAACGGGGAATTTTTAGGAAGATAAACCCTGTGAATTTTCGAGAGGATTCACAGGGTCAGTTCACGGTTAAACGATGTACTTTTTGAGGACGGGAATGTGATTGAGGACTGCTGATATTGCGAACGAAATCACGAACACTATCACTGAAATCAGAGGCACGGAAACGATAGGATTGAACGTTAATGCGTTGAGACCTAATTCTCCCATGAGCTTTTTGATAGCAGCATGATCTAGGTATGCCCCGAAGCTGTACTGCGATAACATTCTTATAATTTTTACAGGAAAGTTGAATTTTGATTTGAAGAACGTAAAAACCGCAGCCCCTTCGCACATAACATTGACATTATGATTACCGAAGAAATTAAAAGGCTCCCCCTTAACCCGCGACGCATAAAGAGACATAACGACTGTCGCAATAAAACCAATGATTCCTGCAATGTAAATCGTGCGCTCAGTTTTACGTGATATATCGGTGCTGTTCAGAAGATAGCCGAGAAGAAAATACCCCGTGAAGCCTCCCACAAACTGAAAATTAAAGTTCTTTAATATATCACCTGCGAACTCACTGTACTTTTCTGAGAAGAGTGATATGAGATGTATAATTTCAGGAAACAGGAACGCAAAGAAAAAGGCAATCACA
>JAFTBA010000100.1 GCA_017458545.1 Synergistaceae bacterium
AATCACTAAGCTGGTCATCGCTCCTAATATTAATGTCGAACCCTGCCTCGTCAAATTCAATACCGCTCTCAAAACTCAAGCCGCAAGAGTCGTACTCGCTAACTCAATCACATTAACACCGGGTACTATAACTGTCTCACTGGATGACAACTGCCTGTTAGTTCACGCTCTTAACAGGGAAATTGCTGACGGCCTCAAAGGGAGTATATTCGAGAAATTATTGGCAAGAATGGAGAGGATATTACATGCCTAATCCCGAAACAATCAAAACATTTCTTTTGACGGGAAGCACAGTTTTTCTGTCGGTAACAATTTTCTTCTGCCTCATGAGAGCCGCTTTAGGCCCGCGTTATTCGGACAGGATAATAGCCGCTAACATAATCGGTACAAAAATCATTCTCTTAATCGCAGTACTCTCAATGATTATCGGTGAGGATTATCTTGCTGATATATGCCTGATTTACGCGGTGATAAGTTTTCTTTCAGTGGTAGTGCTTGCGCGTTCTGTTATCGAAAAAAAGGAAGGTGCTGAAGAATGATACGTGTGATTATTGCAGGACTGTTAATGCTGACGGGGCTGTTTGTACTCGGGATTGCGACTGTAGGGATATTCAGGTTCTCTACGATGCTCAACAGGATTCATGTTGCGGCTAAATGCGATACGTTAGGGGCATTGCTAATGCTTTCGGGGCTGATAGTGCTTTCGGGATGGACAGTGTTTTCGCTGAAACTGGGGTTAGTGATAGTTTTCTTGTGGCTGTGTAATCCTGCTGCGAGTCATTTGGTAGCCAGAGCAGAAGTCAAAACGAATCCCAATCTTGAACAGATATGCGATTTTGTTGACCTGACCGGAACTGACGCGAAAGGAGTGAACGAAGATGATAATCGTTGAATGGCTGCTGCTGATGTTCCTGATAGTGTGTGCGATAGCCGTATCAATCTCGAAAAACCTCTTGAACTCGGTGATAATCTTCATGAGTTACAGTTTGGTGATGGCAGTGATTTGGGTATTGCTGAGGTCGCCTGACTTAGCGATAACTGAGGCTGCTGTTGGGGCCGGGGTAACGAGCGTATTGTTCTTTCTTGCGCTGAGAAAGATCGGGCAGTTAGGACACAAAGATGACAATGAAAGCAATACTTAGTATTGGGAGTATGTACAATGGCAGCAGTCAGCATAATCAACGCTAAAGACAATTTATCGCGTCTGATTTCAGAGGTCAACGACAGCAGCATACCCCTGACAATCGTTAATGACAGCGGCAAAAATGCCGTCCTGCTCTCTGAAGATGATTGGAACTCAATACAGGAGACGTTATATCTGCATTCAGTTCCGGGCATGGCCGAGAGCATTATCAGGGCAGGGCATGAGGCTTTGTCTGAATGTACAGCGTATGACCTTGACGGGGATTTTTTAACACGAAAGGAGAAGCAACAATCTTGAATACAGAGACATTAACGGATAACGTCAGTACCATTCAGGACAATAAGGTAATCATTCCCGTTGAAGTGCAGAAAATACTGGGAGTATCAGACGGCTGCAAGGTAAAGTTTATTCCTGACGGCGATGAAGTCCGCATGGTTAATCTTGCTATGCACGCTATGAAGGAATTTCAGGAAGCAATGAAGGGTGAAGCGGAACGTGCAGGACTTTACACTGAAGATGATGTTGTCGCACTCGTAAAGGAAGTACGCGCCAAAATGGCAGCAGAAAGAGAAAAACACACGAAAGGAGTCTCGCAATCTTGAACGAAGAATTACGCAGAATCTGGCAGTTATTTTTTGACTGGGTAATGGGCAACGGCCCTCGTCCCGAAAACGAAGTTATTCCCCCCGAACCTCCACCCGATTTGCCCTTCACACAGAAACCGAAGGATAAATATACGCGTTTCCACGAGGCTACACTCAAGGAACGCTATAACCAGTGGTTAGAAATTCACGGCCTTCATCTTTTCTCGGTGCTCTATGCAGGTTTAAGCGTCTTAACCTGCATCGTCATAGTCTCGTTACTGCTTGCTACGGTTGCGGAATTACCCCCTTTCGGCCACGAACGCAACCCCGCTAACAACGAGGTTATCCGCCGTTATGTTGAACACGGAGGACGCGAGACGGGCGCACAGAATATCGTTGCAGGACTCATTCTCGATTACAGGGCGTTCGATACGTTCGGCGAATCGGCTGTACTCTTCACAGCTGCCGTTAGCGTCTTAATGTTACTCGGAGCTTCACGGCGCAACAAAACCGATAACGGCGAATCACCTCACACTAATGAGGCAGGTATGAACTTCTTACAGCGCGGACCTCCTCATCACACTTTCAGGCATGACGATACTATTCTTCGCGGTGTCGCTAACCTCTCAATACCCGTCATACTCATGATGGGCTGT
>JAFTBA010000101.1 GCA_017458545.1 Synergistaceae bacterium
CGCAGTTATCATTTGCCGTCTAAACTGATTAAGTCTCACCCCGAACTCCCCAAAAAATTAGGTTCTGTATTTCTTGATGAGGCTAATCTCATCGCAAAAGAAGGAAGCCTCACAGAATCCCTTCAGGGTTATCTGAGAGACTCAAAATTTCTCATACTGATTTGTTCGCCTGACAGCGCAAAGTCCCCCTACGTTAATGATGAGGTCGAATACTTCATGAAGCTGGGCAGAAGAAAACATATTATCCCTTTAATCGTCAGCGGAATACCTCACTCGAAAGACCCTGATGCAGAATGTTTTGTGCCTGCTATTCTGAAGCTCACCAGAGAACTTGAGCCGTTAGGGATTGACCTCAAAACATACGGTGAACGTGATTCATTTCTGAGAGTCATTGCTACTACGCTTGGGCTTGATTTGGAGTATTTTATTTCAATCGAGGCCAGAGAGAGAAGGAGAAAAGCCCTGATATTTTCTTCAATGGCTGCTGCTCTCGTTATGGCCGCAGGAATGCTCATATGGTATAACATAGCTTCAATACGTGTAATGCTATACGATGATGCAGCACAATTCAATCTCGGTCTTGCATACTTAGGAGGTATTAAAGTAGAGAAGGATTATGTTAAAGCTATGGAATGGCTTGAGAAAGCTGCTGCTAACGGCAATGCTGACGCTCTGGACAGTATCGGTAATATGTATGAACAGGGCTTCGGGGTAGAACAGGATTATACGAAAGCCAGAGAGTGGTACGAAAAATCCGCAGCTAAAGGTAATGCCGCAGCTCAATATCATCTCGGAGGTTTATACGGCAGGGGCTTAGGAGTAAAACAGGACCATGCTAAAGCCAAAGAATGGTTTGAAAAAGCAGCTGCTCAGGGTCATGCCGTATCACAGAATAATCTCGGTACTATTTACTCTAACGGTTACGGAACAGAAAAGAATTACGCAAAGGCTAAAGAATGGTATGAAAAAGCTGCTGCACAAGGCAATGCTATGGCACTGCATAATATCGGCCTTCTGTACTATAACGGTTTCGGAGTAGAACAGGACTTTGAAAAAACCGCATATTGGTTTGAAAAAGCTGCTGAACTGGGACACAGTGAAGCACAATATAATCTCGGTCTTTTTTATATTTACGGCTTGGGTGTAGAACAGAATTATGATAAGGCTCTGGAATGGCTCAAAAAATCTGCCGCTCAGGGTGATGCCGAAGCTCAAAATAATCTCGCCAATATGTATAACGAAGGACTCGGAGTAAAGCAGGATTATTCTCAGGCTAAAGAATGGTATGAAAAATCCGCCGCTAACGGCAATGTTAAGGCTCAATTCAGTCTCGGTAATATCTACAGACAGGGATTAAGCACAGAACAGGATTATGTCAAAGCTCTTGAATGGTACGAAAAAGCTGCCCTTAACGGTCATGCTGCTGCACAGAATAATCTCGGCGAAATGTACGAAAACGGTTTAGGTACGGAACGTGATTACGTTAAAGCCAAAGAGTGGTATGAAAAATCTGCTGCTGACGGAAATTCCGATGCACAGTATAATCTCAGCAGAATTTACGAAAACGGCTCAGGTGTAGAACGTGATTATTACAAAGCTGTGGAATGGTGTGCAAAAGCTGCCTTTAACAGCAATCCCAAAGCACAGAATAAACTGGGTAACATGTACCTTAATATCAGTGTTTACGATAAAGCTATGGAATGGTACAAAAAAGCTGCAGATCAGAACGAAGCTGAAGCTCAAAATAATATCGGCTATATGTACACTGAAGGCTTAGGGGTGGAAAAAGATTATGACGAAGCTATCAAATGGTACGAAAAATCCGCCCTTAAAGGCAATGCTATAGCACAATGCAATCTCGGCTATATTTACATGAACGGTTTAGAAGGACATCAGGATTACGCGAAAGCCCTCGAATGGTATCGGAAATCAGCAGAAAACGGCAATGCTTTAGCACAGAACGATCTCGGCTATATGTATATGAGCGGTTTAGGAGTGGAAAAGGATTACACTAAAGCTATGGAATGGTATAAGAAATCTGCCCTTAACGGCAATATTACAGCACAACACAATATCGGCTACATGTATGAAAACGGTTTAGGCGTAGAAAAAGACCCCGTTAAAGCTCAGGAATGGTACAGCAAATCCAACACTCATAATAACAGGTAAAATATCGGGTTTTTTCTAGTGTATAATTTTGCATGGGACTGTTTCCCCTTTCAAAACCGTCAATTTTAATCTTGAACACAGATATTTCTACAGAGGAGTTTGAATATATTTGACACAAAATAAACGAAGAGTAGTTGTTACAGGTTTAGGCCCTGTGAGTCCTATAGGGTTCGGTAAAAAAGATTACTGGCAGGCCCTCAGAGACAGGAAGAACGGTATCTCAAGCATTACCACTTTCGACTTAGGCGACTGCCCCGTAACTTTCGGTGCCGAAATCAAAAACTTCGATCCGTCCCTCTACATGCCCGGAAAAGAAGCTAAACGTTCGGACAGAGCTATTCAGTTCGCAGTCGCTGCCGCTAAACTTGCAGTTGAGGATTCTGGGCTCGATGTTACGACCGTTGACCCTTACAGATTGGGAGTCTACATCGGTACAGGTCAGGGCGGAATCGAAACGTCATTCAACAATTTCAGGATTATGCTCGAAAAAGGTTCAAAAAGAGTCAGCCCTTACTTCATACCCATGATGATAAGCAACATGTCTACTGCTTACGTCGCTATCGTTCTCGGCGCAAAAGGCCCTAACCTTTGTGTCGTTACTGCGTGTGCTACATCGCTTCACTCAATGGGAGAGGCTTATCACACTATCGTACGCGATGACGCTGATGTCATTATCGCAGGAGGCACTGAGGCTGCTCTGAGAGCCATAAGCATTGCAGGTTTCGCCTCGATGAAAGCACTCTCAACTCGCAACGATGACCCCGAACATGCTTCAAGACCTTTCGATTTGAACAGAGACGGTTTCGTCATGGGTGAAGGCGCAGGCGTTGTAGTGCTTGAGGAGTTACAGCACGCACTCAACAGAGGAGCGCATATTTATGCTGAGTTTACGGGCTACGGAACTTCGTGCGACGCAGGGCATATCACTGCCCCTGACCCGGAAGCTAAAGGTGCTGCCTATGCTACTGAGAAAGCAATCTCAATGTCGCGTTGGGAAAAATCTCAGGTCGATTACATCAACGCTCACGGTACTTCAACAGGTCTCAACGACAAAATGGAAGCAGGAATGATTAACAGTGTTTTCGGCGAAGGCGCTAAGGACATCACAGTTACGTCAACAAAATCAATGATAGGTCACTGCTTAGGCGCAGCAGGAGGACTCGAAGTCATTGCGTCAATGCAGGCTATTGAAGAGGGTTACATTCACCCTACACTCAACTACGAAACACCTGATCCCGATTGCAACATTAACATTTCAACAGGCGAAGGCGTAAACAGAAAAGTTGACAGGCTGCTCGTAAACAGTTTCGGTTTCGGCGGGCATAACGGAGTGTTGGCGTTTGAACGTTATGACAGAGTTTAATCTTGAAGCACTGAAGAACAAACAGCGTCTTGACGAACACGAAATTAAGTTCCTTGAGGAGGGACTCGGCTATACGTTCGAGGACAAAAAAATTCTCGAAGAGGCTTTGTGTCATTCGTCATTCGCAAACGAATACGGCCTTAATTACAACAATGAAAGACTCGAATTTCTCGGTGATGCCGTTCTTGAGTTCATTGTTACGCGCACGCTTTTCAGAACATACCCCGATGCCAATGAGGGCGAATTAACTCAAATGCGTGCAGAACTCGTTAAGGCCGACTCTCTTTTCAGGAAAGCAGACTCACTCCGTATACCGTACATAGTCCTTCACGGCCATGCAATGAAAACAGGCAATCTCCCCAAGTCAATAGTAGCTAATGCACTTGAAGCCGTTATCGGAGCTGTATGTCTTGACGGCGGTATGAGTGCTGCGGAAAGAGTCGTTAAAAAATTATTCCTCAGCGATTCGGAAGAACAGTTTGCAGAAAGAGACCCTAAAACTAATTTGCAGTTATGGCTTCAGGCAAGGGGTATGCCTCTTCCTAAGTACGAACTGTTAAACGTTAAAGGGCCTTCACATGCTCCTGAGTTCACCGTGAGGCTGTACATGTACGGGTTTCAGCATATTGAGACTGACAGAACGCGCAAAGGTGCTGAGGCAAAAGCAGCGTCATTAATACTGAATGACCTCAGAGGGAAATTTGGCTCGTAAATTAATCCCTTTAATCATAGGAATATTACTGTTTACAGGAGGGGCAGGCCGTTGCGATGACAAGGTGAATGTTGCCGTAACTCATCCGTGGCTTGCCCTTCTCGCTTCATTCATAGGAGGCCCCGAAGTTAATGTTATCCCCTTGCGAATCTGGAACGCTAACGGTGATTTAGTCATGGCCGAAAGAGGAAAGGTACTGCGTGAACTTGAGAAGGGTACGAAAATTATCGCGCTTGATGAAGATGACGCTAAGGATTCGGGGATTAAGTCAGCAGAAAAATTCACGCTCAAATATCTGTACTCACCCTTTCCCGTTAATGAAGGGTCGTTATATGATCCTTCAGTCATACCGTTTGTAGCACAGAGAGTTTTGACAGCACTGTCTGAATGGGATTCCCAAAATTATCCGTATTACCAGAGGAGACTGGCTGAGTTTCAGGCAAGACTGTCGAGTTCGATTCTTGTAGGTCAGGTGCTGAAGGACGTATCTGTTGCTGATTTCACAGGTTCATCGGGAGTGCTGCTTAAGGCTGCAGGATGTAAGGTTACTATACCTGAGGAGCTTGAGAAGTGGCAGAAGGGTAATTTTTCGGGGTTAAGGGAATATCTTGAGGAGGCAAAAAATAAGGGGTCGGCAATAATTATTGATGACGATACCCCTAATGTGCTGAAGAGATTTTTATCGGGACGGGCTGATGTGTATAAATGGGAACGCCCGAGCCTTGAGACCGATTATCCGTCGTTCCTGCATGAACAGTATATATCGCTCTGGCAGAAGATTACCGCTAAGCCTTTGCCGAAACATAACGGTAAACGATGACTTTATGAGTCGAGATTTACAGCTACGGTTTCAACGGGTCTTCTCTGAGCACAGGCACAACTCACTTCGTCTTCAAGCTCACCTATTCCTATACAGCACACAATAACTTCACTGCCGCTTATTCCGAATCTGCGTCTTATTCTGTCCTGTTTCCCTATGCTTGCCCGTGTACACTGGAACAAACATGCACCTAATCCGTGAGCGTGTATTGACATCACTAAGTAACCCAGAAATATACCGCCGTTAATATATTCCTGATCGTCAAGCTCGTAAGGCTTCAGTAAAGCTCTGTCACAGGTTACTATGAGACAGTCATGAATGCCGGCCGCTAAGAAACCGTCAGCACCCAGTTTGATGATGTCAGCAATTTTTTCCCTGTCCTCCGAGAAATATACTTTGCAGGGCTGCCTGTTACACGCAGAAGGGTAATACGAAGCATCGCGGACAATGTCATAAATTTTTTCACGGCTTATGATTGTGTCCTTGAACTTCCTGACCGAATGCCTTGATGAAACGAAACCGTGAAAATCAAAGTTGATGTGCTTCAGGATTTCGGCACTCGGAATTTTCTCGCTCCCTCCCTTGAGGTTTAAGGGGATATTATGTTTACTGATGAGAGCTTCCAGCTGTGATTTTGCGTCTTCATGGCCTGAAAGTAATGCTAACGTTGACTTAATGATTGCGACGCTCTCGGCTATTGAGAAGTCTTCGGGCGGTACTCCCATTTCAATCAGACGGGAAATTTTGTTGATGAGGTCATTGTATTTAACTGCTCCGAGATATTTGACGTTGCCTATGACTGAAGCCTTTTCGAGCATGTGAACGGAGATTAAGAGCGAGGTAGTGAGGCTGCTTTTTTCGGGCTGAGTGTTCCCGAAACTGCGCCATGCGGATTTTGCTGCTTCAACGGAGGATTTGAGTCTGATAACCCGTTGAGTGTTTTTTTCGCCGAGCAATGATTTGATGAACTGCTTTATCATAGCTTGGCCTCCGAATATTCAGCTGTTAAAAGGGAACAATCAAGGCGATGTGCGATGTGCGATGTGCGATGTGCGATGTGCGATGTGCGATGTGCGATGTGCGATGTGCGATGTGCGATGTGCGATGTGCGATGTGCGATTATACATGGCCATCAATTTTATGTCAAGCTCCTTTCTTACGATTTTTTTATGATTATTGCATGAAAAATTCAGCAACGTTACAGTTGCAATAATACAATATAAGCATAATTCCTGCAAATCTTGCTATTGCTTCTTATATCGTGCTTTCGAGAAGCTCAACGGCATTCCTCACGCAGTCATCGCACGAACAAAGTACTTTCCCTGTTCCGACTCCCTTAATCTCCTTGCAGATTGATCCTCCGCACATCTCAGTGAACCTCCTGTGAAGTTCCTTAGCCTCATTCCTGATGGGCTTGCCCTTGTACTTCGTCAGCCCCAGTACCATTTCAGCACCGCATAACGCTCCGCAAGTACCTTCCATGCCGCCCATACCAAGCCCGAAACCTGCTCCGATTCTCCTCAATACGTCCTCATCAATCCCTGTCTCTTCGCTGAACACACATGCTACTGCCTGACAGCAATTATAATGTGCGTCTCCGGTCCTGTTCTTTAATTCTACTGCCCTGTCCTGTTTTAACGTTGTCATTTTTTTACTCCCTTGAATTTTAGCTCAGTTGAAATATTATACTTCCTCGCGTTCATTTCACCCATTCTTCTCCTGTCTTATTCCCTGCTGAGTCGTACTTAAAGAGCTTTTTGTTCAATAAATGCCGGTCTGCATCGTACTGAGCCTCTTCAATCCGCCATCCGTAAGAATTATATACATACACTGCCTTATGTATTCCGTCATGCGATGAATCGGGTTTCTCTTCAGTATCGAAAAGTTCTTCAGACAGTATTTTGTTCTTGGCATAATACGAACGTTTCAAATGATGCTCACAGGCTTTTCCCTTGTAATGACGACGGCAGGGCTTACCGTCAGCATCAAAATACCATATATCACTCTTGTTCCCGTAAGGATCGTAAGCATATACAACTTTGAAATATCCGTTTACGTATAACGGTTTACCGTCAGCGTTATATGTTTCTATTGAGGCAATCTGACCGAAACTGTTATAGCTTTTGACTTCCCTTTGTATCAGTTTACCGTCTGTGTCGTATAAACTCCGCTCGGTCTCATGTCCGAAAGCATCATATTTATACGCAACTTTATGAAAACCGTCCGAGATTTGTACAGGCTGATACATATTTTCATCGTTGTAATAACTCTCTGTTAAGACCTTGCGCATGGCATTGTATGTCCTGACAGTATGAAATGCCTTTTTGAGAAGGGATTTACGATCCGTAAGAGTGTCACGCAAATAAAGTATTGAATTTTGTCTGTACAGAGGTTCTCCGTTCCCGTCGTAATACCAGACATCTGTCTCATTGCCGAAAATATCATGACTCATTACCTGTATCGCGTAATCTATCGGCAAACTCTTAAATTCCTTAGTCCTGTTGGGAATAAACAGTTTGTTTTCACCGTTAAGCCAGCATTCTTTGCAGCGTCTTCCGTAAGCATCATACTCCCATTTACGCACAAGAACATCTCCTTTACCGCCCGTATATCTGACGGCATAAGTAGAAACTAACCTTCCCAGTGAATCGCGTTCATACTCCTGAACTATCCATGCTTCTTTCTCGCCGTTCCTGTATTCCAGATATTTACTTGTTTTACCGTGACTGTCATACTCCTGTTCAATTATTACCGAACCGCCCGTATTGCCGTAAGCATCAACTGCTTCGCCTTTGCTGTTGAAACGGTATTTTTTTGTTTCGTTGCCGTGACTGTCGTACTCATAACAGACATATTCTACCTGCCTGTTCAGCATTTCCTGATATTGGCTGTTCTCTTCCCTGACATACTGAATGCTCTTGAGTCTACCGTTATCGTAGTACTCAAACCGCTTTGAGTAACAATAATATTCATCAGGCTGAATCATGTGATTATTTTCAGCGTCATAGTAAGTTGTACTGGCCTTGTTGCCCTTGTTGTTGTAAGTGTATTGAACCGCTGAATATCCGTCAGTGATAACCGTACGTTTGCCGTCAGAATCGTAATAGCGTTCCCAAATTTTGAGGCCGTTCTCGTCATATTCATATTCAGCTGAGGCATAACCCTGAGCGTTTGCCGTAAGTCTGCCTGTTTTGTCGAAACATTTTTCGGATATGCGGTTACCGTCCTTCCAGTCATAGGTGTATTTTGCCACACCCGATGAATCTGCTGCAGGTTTACCCTCTTCATCGTAATATGACTGGCTGTCCTTGTTGCCCTGATAATAGGTATAGCGTTCCTCAGCATATCCCCATGAAGTAAGAACCCTTTTGCCCTCTGTATCAGTGTAAGTTAATCCTGATAATTTGTTTTTCACAGTATCGTAGTCAACTGTTATTGAAGCATAGCCGTATTTGTTGAGCATGAGGTTTCCGTTTGCGTCAATTCTATCGATTATCTTAGTGAAGCCGTTTTCGTAACTGTACTTATAACCGTACACGTTTTCATCGGTATTGACAGCAGGGTTGTCTTCGGTATCAAGAAACATTACCTTAGACCTCTGACCGTCAGAGTTATATTCAGTGCGTACACCTGAATATCCGCCTGAGATTGTCGTTCTTCTGCCGTCAACACCGTAGTAATAATTTCCTGTGATTCTTCCTTCGCTGTTCCGTGTAACCTCAACACGGAAATTTCCGTCTTTATGCATACAGGGAGCAAGTTCTGTGTCATAGTAACTCGCTGAAGTAACGAATCCTTTTTCAGGGTCATAAGTGAATACCCCTTGAGCTAAATTGCTTTCCCTGTTCAATACACGTTCACCGTTTACGCCATAGCACGACCAGCTCAGTACGTTGAAATATTCATCATAATCGCACAAGGTAAACGATATGCCTCTTATATCGAGTACAGGGCTGCCGTTCTCATCGTAACACCCTGATTTTATGCCGTAAGGCGTATTGCCGTAATCCGTCCGCACAAAATAAACCCCGTCAATCGATGTAGGTTCTCCGTTTTTATCGAGAGCCTGAGTCTCAATAGCCCTTCCCATACCGTCATATTTATGCATGAAGCCCCATCTGCCTTTGATGTCCTGTGTCGGAGTACCTCTTTCATCCCTTCCTCCGGTGTTGTCGCGGCGGAAAAGTTTTTTGACGACATAACCGTTCTCATCGTA
>JAFTBA010000014.1 GCA_017458545.1 Synergistaceae bacterium
TAAATTTTTTGCCTCCTCATGAATAGACAGATGAATTTTATACCAGATTGCCATAGTTCTCAAATTAAAATACTTATCTTTTAATTACTTCCCTATTTTCCTGTTGCACTGTCTGCATAACACCTGGCAATTCGACGGCTCTGTATGTCCGCACCTGCTCTCAAAAATTTTTATCATCATAAACCGCAAAAGACGGAAGATTAGTTTTCTTGCACCATAAGTTAAAATAAAATAACAACTCGAAAAAATTTTAACATTCACAGGAGCGTTTAACTGATTATGGAGAGCAAATTTACATTTCTTGAAAGCCGTTTCCCGAAACTCTCGGATTTAGGGCGGAAAGCTGAACACTCTTTAACCTCCGACCCTAATATCTGTCTTATCTGTCTGGGCAGAATCGCTGACCTTATAACAGATAACTTATGCCGCAGAAATAATATTCATGACATTAACGATATTAACGGCAAATTATCAGCACTCACTCAGAAATTAATAATCCCTGAAATTATTTCACGCAAAATTCTCACCTTAACAGATATAAAAAATGACGCCGCATTTTACGGTTACGACTCCGTAAACACTTGCTCAAGATTGATTCAAACTGCTGAAGAATTATGCCGATGGTTTGAAGATTACAGCGAAAGCAAATTCAGTTTCCTCGCTGACCTCTATCCACCAGATAAACCCGTTCCTATCTTAATGAACCTCGCTGAAATTGGACGAGAAGCTGAAGAAAACCTCTTCGCTAACACCCGATACTGCCTCATTTGTTTAGGCGACATCGGTGAGGCCGCAGCTGACCGTTTAATCTCAGGCAACAGCATTGAAACTCACGAAAAAGATCAGATTGACCGCATAGACATCTTAGCCGAACAATACATAATCCCTGACGAAATCAGAAACATACTCCACAGACTCAGAATGGCCAGAAACAAAGCCGTTCACGAACGTTACAACGACGAATACATCTCAGAAACAAAAACTTCTAAATTACTCAGCGATGCCCTGAAACTTTGCAAATGGATCTTTATTCTGATGATGAAACCAGGCTACATCGTTAAAGCTAAAATTACTGCCCGTAATACTGACGGCTATTCGGCTTTAATCGGTGAAATTCCTGCTTACGTTCCGGATAATGAGGTAAGTTCGGGAAAAATTTGCGAGACAGGAAAAAAATATGTCTTCAAAATTATTGAGGCCGACAGCGAAAGAATAACACTCAGTCTTAACGATGCCGATAAAGATTACAACTTATCTCTCGGCAGACTCTATGCTAAATACAAAATAGGTCAGGACCTTCACGTTACAATCAAAAGCCTCAGCAATTCAACAGGAGCATTAGTCGAACTCAAAGACGGCCTCGAAGCCAGAATACCTCCGTCAGAATTAGGCAGAAAAATTTACGGTTACGACCGCGAATCACGTGAAAAAATAGTGCGCTTTGAGGTTACAGCAAGAGTTAAATGGTTCAGCCTCACTCAATATCCTCCCATGCTCCTCTCAGTTAAAGACCTTGAAGACGAAGAAAACGAAAACATAACCTTAAACGTTACGCCTGAAACCACTGAAAAATCAGCAATGTCAGATTTGGATTTCCGTTTACTGTGCAAGTCTGCACCTCACGAGAAAATCATTGAGGCACTTGACAACGGCGCAAATCCTAACGCAGCTAACTCACACAATACTACTGCCCTCATGATGGCTGCACAGTTCAACAGACACATCAAATCAATCAAAAAACTCATAGACGCAGGCGCAGATATTAACGCCGTAAACAGCAATGGCAATACCGCTTTAATGTACGCGGCCATGAGAAACAATCCAGAAATAGTTAAGCTCCTTATTGATGAAGGTGCAGACATTGAAAAAGTCAATTCAAACGGTAAAAAAGCTGCCGATTACGCAGCGGCTAACAGGAAATTAAACGGAACGGATTTAGTGAGGCTTCTCAGGAATGAGACGAAAGAACAGGAGCAGCAGAAGGAGGAACTTACAGTGAAAGTTAAAACAGTTAAAGATGCTGACAGCACAAATGAATTAGGAAAGAAAATTTCTCAGCCTGAGCATGAAGAAGATAACGATAATGATTCGGGATATTACGTTCACGAGACGGATAGCATTCAGGATTCTGAAGAGGATATAGCATTGCTTGAGGCTCACAGGATTAACCTTCAGAAGGAATTTCTGAGGATATGCCGTTCAGCTACTGAGGACGAAATTGCTGAGGCTGTTTCTGCAGGGGTGAACGTCAACACAACAAATAAATCTTCGGCAACAGCTTTAATGTTTGCCTCACAGAGCAATACCGCTGAAGCTGTAGAGTACCTTATTCACGCAGGCGCAAGAATTAACGCTCAGGACTCTAAGGGGAATACTGCGTTGATTTACGCGGCATCGTTCAATGACGAGAATGTTGTTGCAGCACTGCTTGACGGCGGAGCGGATAAAGAGATAACGAATCTTGAGGGACGTAAGGCAGCGGATTACGCGGTGAGAAATTACAGGCTTGATGACAGTGAGGTGCTTGGGAGGCTCTGAACGCATAGGAGTCATTTTGCCGACCCCAAGACAATAATTTTCTTGACATTAATTTCGTTTTAGGTTAATTTTCACAAATCCTGTTGACTCACAACAGGGTTTTAATTTTACGCAAAGGAATGAATGTTTTTCCCATATGCCTATCACAGATTTACTCGAACGAAACTCGAAACTCTACGGCGATGAAGTCGCCCTCGTTGAAATTA
>JAFTBA010000015.1 GCA_017458545.1 Synergistaceae bacterium
AAGAGAACGAAGCGACTTCCTCACAGGGACGATTATTCCACTGATGGACGAAATCAGAGCGAAATGTGATGCTGCAGAACTCACGATTGCTGCGGATATTTGGCCTTATCCTATTTACAGGAATCTCCTCTCACTCAGCGCGTAAAAACTAGGGAATAGGGGTTAGGGGTTAAAACCCTATTCCCTACACCCTAATCCCTATTCTCTATTTCTTGAATCTTGCTCTGTTCACAAACTCAGGCTGTTTCTGCTCAATCTCTTCCGCAGCAGTCAATGCCATTCTCGTAAGCATAGGCCCTACAATCTCATACACTAACACGCTGAACAGTATTATGTTCCTTATGAGACCGCCCATCTCATTCCCTAAGCTCTGCGCACTCACTACCATTCCCAATGCAACACCGGCCTGCGGAAACAACGTTATACCTAAATACTTCTTCACGTTCTCACTGCAGTGCATCGCAGTACTGCTTATTGACGCTCCTAAATATTTGCCTAAGCACCTCACAAGTATGTACACAATCCCTATGAGCATTATCGATCCGTCGCGCAATACTGAAAGCTCAAGCCTCGCTCCTGACAGCACAAAAAATACCGCGTATAACGGTGCTGACCATCTCTCAGAACGCTTCATTATGTCCTCAGAATACTCGCACATGTTGCAGAATACTGTCCCTAATGTCATACACACCAGCAGTGATGAAAATGCTATTTTCACCTGACCCACATAAATCTCACGCGATGATAACGAAATCGTCATCATCACAAATGCTATAGTCATTGAAAGCCTGTTGGAGTTCGAGAAAAATAACTTCTCCAGCATCGTCAGTATATATCCCATTAATGCACCCAGTATTAATGAACACGTTATCTCAACTATAGGATTGATTACTATTGAAACAAGGTTAATCGCTCCGCCCGTCATCGCCTGTGCTATTCCCATTGACACCGCAAATATCACTAACCCTGCCGCGTCATCAAGTGCTACTATCGGCAGCAGCAAGTCAGTTACAGGCCCTGTAGCTTTGAACTGACGCACTACCATTAACGTTGCAGCAGGCGCAGTAGCTGAGGCAATAGCCCCCAGCGTTATCGCAGCAGGTAAAGGCAGAACATCAGCACCTAATTTCATGCTCAGCGCAATCAATGCAATGTCAACCAATACCGTAGCTGCTACTGCCTGAAATATTCCTATGAATAACGCTGTCTTACCCATTTCCTTCAGACCCGCTGCCCTGAACTCACTGCCTATATCGAACGCTATAAACCCTAATGCTATGCTCGACAAAATATTTACCGCTCCGAGTTCATTAGCTCCGGTGAAACCTAAACCCATTCCGCCCAAAACGTATGGCCCTACAATTATTCCTGCAATAAGAAACGACGTTACATCGGGAAGCATTATCCCTTTCCTCCCGATAGTGTACTTGAAGGCTCTCGTCATGAGCAGGCCGGCAGACAACGCAAATGCTGTCTTGAGAAGTAAATCCATAACAATTACCATACCTTTCTGTTTTTACTGTTTACTGTTAACGTCCGCGCCTGTTCGCAATTAAAGGACGTATGGCGCGGTATATCTCTCCTGCTTTAGTGTTGTCGCGGAATCTCCTTAACAGTTCCGAATTAATTTCGGTCTTCGTTCTGCATGTCGATATTATCTTCGTAATACTTTCAGCATTCTCATCATCACCCGTTAATTCTCTGACACGCTGCAAAATTTCAACGCTATCATCGTGCAGTTTAGTCCCAGAAACATCACTTATCGTTTCAATTTCAATTCCCTTTTCCTTCCAGAACGGTATCAGACTCGAAAATCCGTTGTCCTTCGATACTATAAAATATCTGCATTCATTGCCCTCATTCTCAGTTATGATTTCACCTAAGTATGACGACAGCTGAAAGTCTAATGCGTTCCTCGTTCCCACTTCAACATGACGGTAAATGATTTCAGCTCCGGACTCTTTAAGGTTCAAATTCAATTCGGGCGATAATCTCTCGGCATTCCTTCTGTAGAATATGCACACTTAATTATTAGCATCAAGTTTATGCACTCCGTTAAGACCTTCGGATTTAACGTTCTCGTAGTCAACAAGATAATAATTTCTCGGCGTTCCTGATGAAACAACTTCATCTTCACGGCGTATGCTCTCAAATTCAGGCTCATATATCCTGCAGCAGGCACGTCCCGATTTCTTCGCCTCGTAAAGTGCTATATCGCTCTCGTGAATCAATCTGTCAATAGATTTATCATCACCGTGAGTCTTCTGAGCTATTCCTGCACTCACTGATAACGCCTGCATCGTCTTAGTACCTGCGTAATACTCAAGCAGTCCCGTCATAAAGGCGTTTACTTTGGCCTCAACCTCTGAAGCATCGCGCTGTCCGAGCAATACTATCATGAACTCATCACCGCCCATCCTCGCGCAAAATCCGTCAGTGAAATCCCTCTGCATCATTTCAGCCGTTGCAGCCAATGCCCTGTCACCTGCCTGATGTCCGTAAGTGTCATTGACTTTCTTGAAGTTATCAAGGTCGAAATATATACATGTTACGTTTTTCTCGGCCTGATTCTTTTTGATGTACTCCTGAAGATACCAGCGCGTTGCCAATCCCGTTAAGTAATCCTGACGCGCCATTTCGATTATTCTTTTCTGATGTTCGATTCCTTCCGATGTGTTTAAGATTTCGGATCTTACGCGTTCAAGCAGCTTAGTGAAATAAAATTTTGCCAGCGAGGGCGTTAAAGGCTCAGGCCATAAATCATAAAGTATACTGAGATTTTCTGAGGACATTTCAACAGGATTATTTGAGCATAATACATACCTTGCACCCTCAATAATTTTAGGGGGCAGCCTCTTCAGTATAAATATATTAATCCCCTGAAGATCTATCCGCATTCCTGCCTCAAGAGTATTTATCCTGCACAATAACCCCGAAGGAGGATTCACGGTCTTCATAATGTCAGTTAAGTTTCGTCCTGTAACGTAAATATTAATCGGATTATTGTTCATAGTGATAATGATAAAGCTAATCCCGCAAAAATCAAATTCAACAGGATTAACGTCATCATCGTTGCAAAATTCATCATCAGCATTTTAGAGGCAATACCCTTCGGAAATAAACCGTAATAATATCCGGCATCCTGTCTCAAAATTCTTGTTGCCGTTCCCAATCCTGAACCAAGTATCAGTGCAAATAATGCCTGTAATACTGTCAGTTCACCCGATGACAATGCACCACCTGCAAGCGATAACGCTGCCGAAATATGTGCTATGCTTCCTGCAGCAACGCTCCACCCTGCAAGAGGAAGAAATGTATCACGTCCTGCAAAAATTTCACGGAATATACGATTGATTAACGGCGATAACATATACGCCAGCGCAAAGAATAACCATGCCATAGGCAGCAACTTCATAAACCTGCGGACTGTATCAGAGGGATTAATTTTAATGCTGACTGTCTGAGTTTGAGGGGAGCGTTCAGAGTTTGAACGCCTCACGAACATCATTGCAATCATAAAACGTATAACACTCCTTACCAGAAGCGACAGCGCGAATATTCCTCCTGCACTGCCGGCCATGCTCACCGATAAAGCAAGTGTTGACGGCCAGCGTCTTAAATATGACGGTAACGGTAACATAAGAACTGACCATATTGCCGTGCGTTCATCGATTTCGTTTTTGGCGAGAGCTGAAGAGATTATAGCTGCTCCTGCTTTCGATGAACCTGCGCTGACTGCTACGGCTAATCCTGTTACTAATGGAATGTCTTTAGGGATTACGTGTCTCATCAGTATGTCGGCAATACGAAACTTCATCACCAGTTCGGCGAATATCATTCCCAATATTATGTCAACAGTAAGATATATTTCACCCCTTATGAGTCCGTTCACGTTTCACCGCCAAAGTAGTATTACTGACATGTATTCGTCAATATCATCTAATGCTTCTGCACCCTCAATGATTTTCTCCTTATCGGGTATGCCTGCGAAATCAACACGGATAATTTTTCTGAATGCTGACGGGGGTATCAGGCTGTGAATATTTTTGAGTGCTGTGGGCTTGTAGATTGCTATTGAGTCCGAATGAGTGATGACTGAGGAGATTTTTTCGGGGTCTGCAGTTCCGGGAATAATGCTTAATATTTCGTCCGACATGGCCAGGAATTTTTTTGCACACGCTGCCGCTAACGAATGCGCCGAAATTCCGGGAATGAATCTGATTTCAACATCAACATCAACAAAAATCTTCTTCATCATCTCAATCAGGTATGCACCTGTCGAATAGAGCATTGAGTCGCCGATAACAGGGAAAAAAATTTTGCGTGATGCTTCGAGTTGAGGGCGTAAAGTTTCGAGCTGAGAGAGAATAATTTTGTCGCGTTCCTTTTCATTTCGTGTCATCGGAAAGAGAAGAGGCGTTAAAATTTTTTCAGGAACATTATGAGCGATTAGAGACTCGGCCATACCCTTTTCATTTTGGCGCGAACGGGGAACGAGAATCATATCAGAGTCTTTAGCTTCTTCGATTGCTTTGAGACTGACGAGATTAAAATCTCCCGGCCCTAAACCTGCAATCACTAATATTTTATTCAGTTGGGTTAATTTTTTCATAGTCAGGCTATAATATCACAAAAAGGGATGGTGATTCCTTATGGGTATAATCTTTGCATTCATAGCAGCAACGATATTTCTTATAGGACTTTATCAGTGGGCATTAGGCGGAGCAAGTCTGTGGCGTATATTCAACATAAGGCGCATGGAAAAAGATTTTACGGGCGAGGAAAAACAAAAGGCTGAACGCGAAGTTAAACAGCTTGAAGAGTCAGCAGACAGAAGCATATCAGCCTCATTAAGAATTACCGTTATACTCGCAATACTTGTGTGGCTGTTCTTAGGGGTAACAATGATTCTTGAAATGTTCGGAATTAATTGGGTGAGTTCTGCTTACGTCAGGGCTAAAAGTTACTGGAGTGCTCCTGGAATGGGATCACATCTGAGTACTCAGAACCGTAACGAAACTTTAAGGAACATGGGCAACAGTTTCAGGAAGTAAACGAAGGGAGATATGCAGATTGATTAAACTTATGGTATTTGACCACGATATGACCATCGTTGACTCAAGTTATGCCATCATGGCAGGATTCAATTATGTTGCCGAACACGAGGGACTCCCTTTGGTTTCCCACGAACTCACTATGAAATACATAGCATCACCCATACCTACATTCTGTGAGGGATTACTGGGTGATTACCGCCCCGAATGGATTAAGCTGTACCGTTCACAGTCAGAAAGACTCGAACGCGAACTCATTAAACCGTTCGATGATACTGTACCCACAATGAAAGCATTGCGCTCAATGGGTATTAAACTCGCTGTACTCTCTAACCGCGAACGTCCCTCTAAAGCAATGCAGCGTACAGGACTTGATATATATTTTGATGTTATTGTCGGTGCAGAAGAACCTTACGGACATCTTCCCTATAAGCCCGACCCTACTATGCTCAATACTCTCATGGAACACATGAACGTTCAGCCGTCAGATACTGTTTACGTAGGTGATTCGGACCTTGATATTATTACTGCAATAGGCGCACACGTTCGCGGAATCGGAATCACTAAGGGTAATTTCACTCGTAAAGATTTCGCGCTGCTGGGTGCGTGGAAGAGCATAGACAATTTAAGCGAACTCATAGGAATTGCCGAAAAGGATGCCAATATCTAACGGTCTCATGAATGATTTAGGCCCTTTAGCCGCTTACGGCGAGTACACTGAAGAAGTTTATTCACCTTCATCTCAGCCGCTGTATAAGTCACCGTCTAAATCAACAGAAAAAAAACGCAAACCGTTTGTTCCCGTTAATCACCTTTCGACTGAGGCAAGCCCTTACCTTCTTCAACATGCCGATAACCCTGTGGGTTGGTTCGCATGGGGTGATGAGGCTTTCGAGACAGCAAGAAGTGAGGATAAACCTATTTTCCTGTCGATAGGATATTCGTCAGATCATTGGTGTCACGTTATGGAACGCGAATGTTTCAATGATGTTGAAGTCGCAGGAATGATGAATGACACCTGCATACCCGTTAAAGTTGACAGAGAGGAACGCCCTGACCTCGATAACATATACATGGAGATTTGCCGCGTTCAGAACGGGAGCGCAGGATGGCCGTTAAACATCTTCATGACTCCCGAAGGAAGACCGTTCTTCTGCACAACATGGTTACCCAAAAGAACTGCAGGTCAAATGCCCGGTATTACCGAGCTGTTACCACGGGTAAAATGGCTCTGGCACATGCAGAGAGATGATGTTGAACGCGCTGCCGATGACCTGGCCTCAGCAGTAAAGGAACGTTTCAGCATACTTTCGGGCTCAAAGAACAGGTCAGGAGGCAGAATAGGACGTTTCACGGCGTATGAGGCACTCAATGATATTCGTTCAATATTCGATGTACGCTGGGGAGGTTTCGGAGGTTCACCCAAATTCCCCGAACATAACAAACTTCTGTTCTTACTGTCGCAGGCTCAGGAGGGTTCGGAAGCGTCTAAGCGCGATAAGTCTGACGCAATAACTATGACTGACGTAACATTAAGGCGTATGTGGCGCGGAGGTATTCACGACCATTTAGGGGGAGGGTTCTCGCGTTATTCTGTTGATGAACAATGGCTTGTTCCGCATTTCGAGAAATTACTTTGCGATCAGGCCATGCTCTTAATGGCCGTATCAATTTCACAGCGTTTGATACAAAATTCATTTCACCGTCTGTTTGCCGAAGATATAATTTTCTGTATCACTAAGGATTTTTCGGACGGCAATTCATTCTCGCAGGGGTTCAGAACTTCTGTTGACGGTGATACTCCCGAAGGTGAAGGACGCTATTACCTTTGGAATGAGAATGAGATTAAACGTTTACTGCCCGAAGGTGATTCGGGATTGTTCTGCGCTGCTTATGCAGTGCTTCCGAGCGGTAATTTCGGCAGTGAGCTTGCAGGTTCACAGATGAGCTGGAATATACTTTATGAGGCTTCAACGGTTACAGAACTTGCGAGGCGTTACGGTATTAAAGGTGCTGAAGTAGGACAGAGATTATACGAAGCGCGTAAAATTCTTCTTGATGCGCGCGATAAACGTTACCCGTTAAGGAGCGACAACAAAGTTTTAATGAGCTGGAACGGCCTTATGATTGCTGCGCTGGCTCATGCTTCAGTATCATTTGAACAAACAGAATGGAAAGACATTGCTGAACGTTCAGCACTGTTCATACAGAAAAATTTTGCAGACAGAAACGGTAACTGGTACAGAAGATGGATTGACGGTAAGATTGAAATACCTGCACTTGCTGAGGATTACGTTTATTTTCTCTGGGGGATAATTGAACTCTACAGGGCTTCTGAACATTTCAAGGCAGGTGAACGTCAGCTTGAAGAATGGGTGAAGACCGCTAAAATTCTTGCTGATACATTGATAGAGAAGTTCGGCGATGAAAAGAACGGCGGACTGTTCGAAACAGCAGGCGATGACAGGAACATTTCACTCCGTCTCAAAACAGCTGAGGATATTAACTCGTTACCGTCAGTGAATGCTGTTGCAGCTATAGTACTGACCGAGCTTGCGTTCATAGCGGAGGACAAAAAATATTCGGACTTTGCGCGGAAAATAATAGGATGTTTTTCGGGTTATGCGCGTGAAAATCCATTGAGCTGTTTGTCGCTGATAACAGCCGATTTAATGTGGAGGCCGTTCAAACCTAAAAGAAAGCCCGAACCTGAACCGAAACCGATACTTACGGATGAGGAACTAAACCGCGAAGAACCTGAAATTCCTCAGCAGCAGGAAGACAGGAAAGAAGAACACAGAGCCTCAAGAGCTTCAAGGCGTTCAGCGAGACAGGAGTCGGGAACATCAGGGTCAGCGGCTTCAGGTACATCGGGAAAGGGCGACAGGGCATCGAGAAGAAGTGCAAGAACTCACAGGGCATCATCACGTGAGAGATAATACAAAAAATTTTTTTATTGGGAGGTTTTATTTTGCAGTATTTCAGGAAAACCGCAATGTTATTCGGAATTATTGCGGTAATGTTTTTATCCGCTGAAGCATTTGCGGATTACCGTTTCGATGACCTTCAGGGCCCCAGCGGTGTCAGTTCTCAATGGGTCATCATCAACAATGAAGGTGATACCTTCGGAGCTTCACACAGCGAAGGCATAAGGATTTCGGGCGACCTTCTCAGTACCGGCGATGCTGTTCTTAACGTCATAACAGGAAATTCAGACAGCACTGTTAATGACAGGAATTTGCAGACATTTTTTCTTGTACTCTCGGAAGGCGAAGGAGATTTCGACATGGCCATGAGATCCCAGACGCTTAATTTCGATGTAAGCACTCCTAACTTAGGACTGAATACCATCGTCAATGAGAATCTGACTCCTTATATTGACACCAAATCGCCCGACCAGTCAGCAGAAAGTTCCCCCGAATGGAAGAATTATCACTTCCGCATAGCGAGGCAGAACAACAGGAATATTTACGACACTGTAATACAGTCGTTCCATTTCCAGCAGAACCCCGATGTTGCGCCCTCACAGGCAATCACTAGACCTATGGTAATCTCTAACGTCTATTCGGGAACTGCTACAACAGGTGCAGCTCCTTTAGTTGTGAGAATGGCATTGAGAGATTCATCGGGTGCTGACGGGAATATTATTGCTTACGACCGCAGTACTTGGGACATGACGGGCAACAAAACTACGGGCGGAAATCAATGGGTATTCGTTCCTGTTGACGACCTCAACACCGATAACACACGCATAGAATATTTCCTGACGACCGAAATTGCTAACAACACTTCGTACAGGTATGCAGCGCGTTACCCCGACAGCACAGGCGGTACTGTTCCGCCTACATCGTGGAAGTTCGACATTTTCAGACCGCAGGGTACTACGAATATTCCGAGAGAGTTCACGCTCTCAACAGGAAGCAATATCGCTCCGGGACTCGTTACGGTTTACAACAGACGCTACAACGTCAACGAACAGAATAAGACTCCTATTCACCTTTTCCCTGTTGATACTCCCGATTACGGAGATTATGATTTGACTCTGAACCACAGAATTATTTTCGGGAAGAGGCTGGGCGATTACAAGTACGCAGCTCAGGAAGGAAGGTTTAATCTTTTTGAGATTACCGCGTTCCAGCCCAGAGTCGCAAGCACAACCTTCTATGATGATGTTGCGAGCGTAACTAATTCTTACGGAACTGTAACGCCTCCGTCATCAACAATATTCTCGTCAAGCTCCGTTAAACGCGAAGTAATTGCTGATGATGTACTTCAGTATTTCACTGTCTCACAGAATATTCCTTCAAGCATAAGATCTTCATCGACTGAGGGAATATTACCGCTTCACATAACGTTCAACATACCCGTAACGTTGGTGAACGATAACGTATGGTGGAACAACATGCTCAAAGTCTGGCGCGATACCGGAAGGATAGAGGATTCATTTGCGGACAAATACAACCTCTATTTGATGGCAGGTGAGAATAACATTTGGAATCTGACTCAGGAACTCACCGACAAAGGACGCTACAATGACATCGTTAAAGTATTCCTCGACGACTCAAGAGGAAGACTGACTCAGGACAATTACAGCGGTGTAATAACAGTGAGCTTCATAGCAATGTTAATGGACGGAACGCGCGACGGTACAAGACCCGAACTCAGCATAGTAAGGGACAATTCGATAACTCAGGAGAACAATTATATTGTTGTGCGCGACGGTTATGCCGATGACAAATGGGAGATGACATTCTTTATAGCTCCGTCAGGCTGGCAGGATAACCCTAACAGAAACAACAACCCTCAGCCCATCAGCAGAGATCAGTCAGGTATAACCTCAGGCGGTTCAAGCGGAGGCGGAGGCTGCAGTTTAGGTTACGGAATAATCGCGCTCATAGCAGCGTCAGCGTTATTCATTAAACGTGAAAGGAGATTCTAAAAGTGAACATCAGAAAATCAGCAGTAATATTTTTGCTGTCATTGGGATTGACTTGTTCTGTCCCTGCCGTGTCTTTCAGTGCTGACACAACAACTCAGCTTTATGTTACGGGTACGAGTCTCATCAGTCCTGACCTCGTAACTCAGTATGTTCCTGCCGTAATAAGCACTGACGGTACTACAATCATCACACCTGAACAGAAAGGTGCATATACATTCCCTGCACCGTCAAGCTCTCATTACGGTTTCGCAGCAGTAACTGATGCCCTTAATTTTGCACTTGATGCTGACGGTTATATAGGGTCGAATTATACGGGCTTTAACACAGCCAGTTTCGACTACACTTATGACTCATCGCTGCAATCGGTTATTGACCCCGTTACCGTAACTATTACAACGGGAAGTATCTCATCGACTCAAAATTTAACGGGTTATTCAGCTATTACCGACATAACTATTACGGCAAGCCCCGTAACTCTTACTGCTCCGAGCGGTTCAAGGCATTTCACTTTGGGTTCAACCTCTAAGGTAACTTTCAGCGGTATAACCTTCTCGCCTAATGCCGATGCTACGGGCGGAGGTGTTCAGGTAAGTTCGGGCACTGCGGTTTTCAGCGGAGTAACTTTCAACAGCTGTCAGACAACAGGAAACGGCGGTGGTATTCTCGTTACGGGAGGCAGTGCAACAATCGGAAGTTCATCGGCCTTCAGCAACTGCACCGCTAATTACGGCGGAGGTTTAGCTGTTACCGGAGGCACTGCAACGGTGAGCGAAACGACTTTCACAGGCAACTCGGCAACATCATACGGAGGAGCTGTCTATTCTTCATCGGCCTTAACGGTAGGCGCAAATGTTCTCTTCAACACTGAGAGCGTATATTCACCTAACTCTGCTGACAGGGGCGGAGCTGTATACGTTGCTTCCGGAACGACTAACATTTCGGGAGCAAATATCGGTTTCACTGAGAACGCTGCGAATTACGGCGCAGGTCTTTACGCTGCAGGCGGTACGGTTAACATCAGCGGTGCAGCAGCGACCTTCAAAGGTAACATCGCTTCCAATGACGGCGGTGCAATCTATGCAGGAACGGGCGCAACACTGAATCTTACGGGTGATGATCTGACGCTTGACAGTAACTATGCAGCAACGAACGGAGGCGGAATTTTCTTAGGTACTAACGTCAACTTAACGCTCAGCAGTTCGGCATCAACACTCAAAGGCAATTCAGCGTCATCAAACGGAGGTGCATTATACGCTTCAGGTGGAAACAGAATATCCCTCAGCGGTGCAGCAACGTTCACCAACAACACGGCTAATCTCGGAGGAGCGATTTATCTTGCTTCAGCCAGGAACGTTACGCAGCTCAACATAACAGGCACAAGCGCGTCAACATTCAGCGGTAATGACGCTAGCACTTCAGGAGGAGCGATTTACGCCGAGTCAAATGCAACGATGACGTTTGAACCTGAAGTTACGTTCAACGGCAACAACGCGAGAAACGGTAACGGAGGTGCTATATGGGTAACTGAACTGACGCAGCTGCCCGAAGGAAAAGTATTCTTTGAGGGCAATACTGCCGCTAAGACATCGGGAACATCATCAACGGAAGGAAGCGGAGGTGCTATATACGCACAGGGTTCAGGCTCATCATCAGTCATAATAGGGACGACAAAAATTTACACGTTCACCGATAACAATACGGCACAGAGTTACGGCGGAGCATTCTGTTCAAATTCGGGAGATGTTACGTTCGAGAGTTACACTGGCGACAGGAGCGTTACAGCGCGTAATACTGCATGGCTCGGAGGAGGTTTCGCGGCATCTTACACCGGCATAATACGGGTCAATAACTCTTCGATTATGAATCAGGTTGCATCGAGAGGATCAGGCGGTGCAATATGGTCAAAGCATATCGTTGTTACGAGTTCCGATTTCGGTTCATCGAGTTACCCTAATGAGAGTCAGGGAAGCGGAAACAGTCAG
>JAFTBA010000102.1 GCA_017458545.1 Synergistaceae bacterium
GAGGCTGCTCACGGAACAGTAACGAAGCATTACTACCGTTACCGCGAGGAAGGCAAGATGACTTCAACCAACCCCGTAGCAACTATCTTCGCTTGGAGCGGTGCGCTCAGGAAACGCGGAGAGCTTGACGACAACGGCGAACTGATACTTTTTGCCGACAAGCTCGAGAAGGCTACGATTTCAACAATCGAGGGCGGAGTAATGACCAAAGATTTATCGGGTCTTTGCGAGGGCGTAGTACCTCAGGTTGTTGACAGCAAACAGTTCATTCAGGCAATCGCCGCGAAATTGTAAACTGATTAAGCGTTATAATTGTTGACAATCCTGCAAGGCTCATTGTGGGTCTTGCAGGAAAATTTTTATGGAGGCTTTATCATTATCATGGAAGCAAGAGAAGTATTTGTTGACGGGAAAATCGACTGGAGTCGCGCTCCTGCAGATACACCCGTCTGCGAATCAAAAGAGATTTATTTGAGGGACATAGTACAGAGCATTCTCGACGGTTACGAAACCAAAGAGGCAGTTATGGATATACTGTCGCTCACTGATGCTGACGAAGGTACTGAAGAGATACAGGCTATACTCGACATATTCGTGCCTGTGATTAACTCGTGGAGATTCGGAGGAGGCTGTTCAGGAGGCTGCGAAGGATGTGCGGGCGGCTGCGGAGGCTAACTGTTACGCTGCTGATTGTGCTGACGCTTGCAGGTGCTGCGTGGGCGTATGACGTTGTCGTTACGGCAAACGGGAAGAAATACCATAAGCCCGGCTGCAAGACCGTTAAACAGGTTTCAAAGACACTCAGCATAAGAGAAGCTAAAAGACTCGGATATACTCCGTGCAAAATCTGCAAGCCGTAGGAATTTATAACTGTCGGATGTAAAATTACTCTGACAGTTTTTTTATTTCAGAAAGGAGGAAGTTATTTGAATGCTTAATTTTACGATAGGGCCTGTCATGTCAAGTGATGAAGTTCTTGAAGTCGCAAGCCACTCTACTCCGTATTTCAGGACACCCGAATTTTCTGAAGTCATGCTTGAGAATGAACGCCTTATGCTGAAGTTCCTTCACGCTCCCGAAAACAGCAGGTGCGTCTTTCTCACTGCTTCGGGTACAGGTGCAATGGAGTCCTTAGTCATGAACGTCCTTAACCCTAAGGACAAAGTAATCGTGATTAACGGCGGAAGTTTCGGAGGGCGTTTTGTTCAGCTTTGCAGACTTCATCACCGCGAAATGACCGAAGTAAAACTTGACTTCGGCACAAAACTGACGCGCGGACATTTGGATAAGTTATCGGGCTGCGGTTACACTGCTTTGCTTGTGAACATGCACGAAACTTCATCAGGCGTATTGTACGACATGCCCATGATAAGTGAATTTTGCAGAGAGAATAACATATTGCTTCTTGTTGACGCCATCAGTGCATTTATTGCTGACGAACTTGACATGGAAGGACTTGGAGCTGCAGCAGTGATTACGGGTTCGCAGAAAGCACTCGCCGTACAGCCGGGAATTTCTGTTGTTGCGCTTTCGCCCGAAGCATTGAAGCGCGTTGAAGAAAACGAAGAAGTCTGCATGTATCTCAGTCTCAAAGAGGCTCTCAAGAATCAGGAAAGAGGACAGACACCTTTTACGCCTGCCGTAACAACCCTGCTGCAGATAAACACAAGGCTTAATGACATTGACGCAACTGGGGGGGGGGGGGGGGGTATTGATTTTTAGCGCGCAGTAATAGCCGATACAGCGAGTAATTTCCGCGAGGGGATAAAGGATCTGCCGCTTGAAATCATATCCGAATCCCCCTCGAACGCAGTAACCGCGCTCAGGCCCTCAAAGCATAACGCAAAAGAGATTTTCAGCATCCTAAAGGACGAGTACGGAATCTGGATATGTCCCAACGGAGGAGAATGGGGGGATACAGTTTTCAGAGTCGGCCATATAGGACACATTACAAAGGAGAATAATCAGAAGCTCATTGACGCACTGCATGACCTGAACAAGCGCGGGATACTCTAACAGAAACTATAAGGAGGATCCGTTTTGTACCATATTAATGAGAACGTAGCGAACTTGTACAGGATTTTTGATCAGAATGAGAGAAAAAGCTATCTTCGTCTTGACCTCAATGAGAATCCCGGAGGACTTCCTCAGGATTTCATCGACTCAGTGCTGGAAGGTGTAACACCTGAATTTGTTGCACAGTATCCTGAGACACTGCACTTCACTGAAGTGTTAGCCGAACACCTGAACACTGACATATCGCATATATGTCTGGTCAACGGTTCGGCTGAAGGCATAAGGTACGTCATTCAGGCATTCACATCGGAACACGGGCGGATTGTCGGGGTAGTGCCGTCATACTTCATGTTTCAGGTTTACTCCGAGATGTACGGCCGTGATTTCGTCAAAATCCCCTACAATGATGATCTGACTATGGACTCAGGGAAAATCATTGAGGCCCTGACAGAAGACACACAGCTGCTGATTCTTCTCAATCCCAATAACCCGATGGGCAACGTCTACACTGATGCGGATATGGCAAAACTCATGGCAGCCGCTCGTGAAAGAAAAATCACTGTCCTTATTGACGAGGCTTATCACTATTTCTGCCCTAAGACGTTCATGAAATATGCTCTTGAGGGTGAACACGTCTTTGTTACGCGGACGTTCTCAAAATTGTTCTCTATGGCCGGCTGCCGACTCGGTTATGTGGCAGGCTGGCCTGAAGGGATTTCGCTTGTTCAGAAACTTTGCACACCGCACAACGTCAACGCTTTCGCTATGAGATTCGCTGAAGCCATACTTGAGACTCCCGGAATGCTCGACAGGCTGATACATGATTTTCGGGAAGGCAGAGAGTTCCTCATTGAGAGCCTTGACGCAAATCAATACCCTCACAAGGGCGAAGCAGGCAACTTCATTTTCATCAAGCCCAAGACTAACGCGAGGGGAATCGTTGACAGAATGAAAGCCGAAAAAAGAATCCTGATAAAGTCATATCCCGATGTCGGAAAATTCGGGGACTGTCTCAGGGTTTCAATCGGCGGAAAGGAGTATATGAAGCGGTTTATGTCCGCATTGCTTGACGTTGACCGCTGATTTGGACACGGAAATGATAAAGGTCATAACTTACGGCACTTATGACATGCTCCATTACGGCCATACAAGGCTTTTACAGCGTGCAAAACTTCTCGGCGACTATCTTATCGTAGGAGTTACCAGCGATGACTACGACAAAACACGCGGCAAAATAAACAATCAGCAGTCGTTAATGGAACGTATCGAGGCCGTTAAAAATACAGGATTCGCTGATGAAATAATCGTCGAAGAATATGAAGGACAGAAAATTGACGACATCAAACGTCTAGGTGTTGATATTTTCACTGTGGGCTCTGATTGGGAAGGACATTTCGATTACTTGAATGAATATTGCAAGGTGATATATCTCCCACGTACTGACGGAATTTCCAGTTCATTGGTCAGAGCTGAAAAAAGAAAACTCGGAATCGGAATCACAGGCTTCACTGCATTCGTCAAAAAATTTATTGATGAGGCTAAATTCGTGAACGGCGTTAACATTACAGGTGTTTATGCTCCCGGAATGAATGACATGCTGAAGGATAAAGACTTGTTTTTTGCCGGCAGCTATGATGAACTTCTTGAAAAATCCGATGCCGTTTGCGTAGTCTCTAAACCTGAAAAGCATTATTCCGACATAATGACCGCTTTACATGCAGGAAAACATGTTATCTGCGAGTCCCCCGTTGCAATGTCAGCCGAAGAATGCACTGAACTTTTCAGAACAGCCAAAGAACGCGGACTCATACTCATGGACGCAATAAAGACAGCATATTCAACAGCATATTCACGTCTTGTCCTTCTGGCGAAAAGCGGAAAAATAGGGCATATCGTCTCAGTTGACTCCGTATGTACTTCACTTACTGACATAGAAGCTGACCCAAGTGAAAGATGGAATACCATATGTGAATGGGGGCCTCTGGGTATGCTGCCTGTCATGCAGATATTAGGGACTGATTACAGCAGAAAGGTATTTTTCACGAAGTTCACTGACAGGAACTCAAACACGGATGCCTTTACTAAAATAGATTTCGTATATCCTTCTGCTGTTGCATCGGTGAAGGTTGCAAAAGCTGCTAAGTCTGAAGGTACTCTGATAGTTACGGGTACTGAAGGTTATATATATGTGCCTGCTCCGTGGTGGAAGACTGATTATTTTGAAGTAAGGTACGAGAATCAGGAGAAGAACAGCAGATTTTTCTACCAGCTTGAGGGCGAGGGCATAAGGTATGAAATCGTAACGTTCGCAAAATCAGTCGAGCTCCTCAAATGGGACGGCGGTATTTCGGAAAGCGAGTCAGAAGCTATTGCAGGAGTAATCGGTGATTTCAACGAACGCAAAGACATGATTGAGTTCAGCTGAGTAACGCTGAAATGTCGAAAAACGAAAAACACAAAAAAATCTTCCCTGAGTCAAAACGATTCGGGGAAGATTTTTTGTATACCTGTTCGTGTTTAACGCTCCGATTTCCTCACGAATGCCAGTACCGATAACAGCATTAACACTCCGAAACCTGCGCTGCA
>JAFTBA010000103.1 GCA_017458545.1 Synergistaceae bacterium
AGGTAAAATTCCAGTCCCTTGTCCGCTCCCTCAAGCGTCGTTGACCTCACTGCAAGTATCAGCATCAACAGCAGCAGTCCGCACATCATCGCCTTCGTTATGCTCTCAACGCCGCTCTGAAGTCCTGCCCAGCACACTAACGCTCCGAACAGAATCACTACCGCCATCCAGAACGTAAGCTCATAGGGATTGGCGAGCATTCCGCCGAAAACATTACCGACTGCCTCAGCGTTAAGACCCTCAAGTTTACCGCTGAACAAATAATACGTGTAAGCAATCATCCAGCCGTTTACGACAGTGTAGAACATCATGAGGACGTAGTTTCCTGCCCAGCCTATATAGCCCCATAACGACCAGATTTTATGTTCGGGACGAAGCACAAGGAACGAACGCGACATGCTCTGACCCGATGCCCTTCCCACTGCAAACTCCATTACCATTATGGGCATGGCCAGCATTAACAGGAACAGTATATAGATTAGTACAAACGCTGCCCCTCCGTACTGACCTGTGATGAACGGGAAACGCCATACATTTCCCAAACCGATCGCACAGCCGGCGGATAAAAATATAAATCCGAGACGGCTCGCAAAAGTTTCACGCTGTTTTTCTGACATAAGTTAAGACCTCCAGATTCAAAAATATTTTATGATTATATCAGTTTGCGTTTCAATCACTGCTATCATAAAAGCTACCCAAAAAAATAACGGCACTGAAAAAAAAACAATGCCGGTATTTTTTGAATCACACTCTTTCTTAATACACTGTTACTTCTCTTCGATTACACCCTTTATGTCCTTGAGATGCCTCCACATTCCTGCGCAGTCAAGACCGTAACCAACAACAAATTCATCAGGTATGCTGAAACCGCAGTAATCCACTTTGACTTCAGTCTTACGGCGTTCCTTCTTGTCCAACAGTACGCACACTTTAAGGCTCGCAGGATGCCTCCCCTTTAACAGCGTCAGCAAATGCGACAGAGTTAAACCGGAGTCGATAATATCCTCAACAACTATGACGTTCTTGCCCTCAATGTTAGTCTTCAGGTCATGGAATATCCTGACTACTCCGCTCGTTACCGTGCTGTCACCGTATGAAGCTACTGACATGAAATCAACTCTCACGTCCATATCCTCAGGCAGTTCCCTCACAAGATCCGTCAGAAAAAATGATGCTCCCGTTAAAATTCCGACTATCACTAAAGGTTTACCCTTCTCGCTGTCCTTAGCGATTTCGGCGGCAATTTCCTTCACTCTCTCCGCAATAACTTCACGCGATAATAATACTTCACCTAATTTGTATGACATTCAGAAAAATTCATCTCCCTTTTAAGAGTTTCAAATGCTGATTATCTTACTGCACGAAAATATATCGTCAAGAATTTCACTCATGTCTGCTATAACTCCTGCACCCGTTGCCTCAGTCATTCCCAGTCTCTGCGCACATGAGTCAGAAACCAGCACATTCACTCCCTCAGTTTCAAGTTTCTTCAGGATTACACACAGCGGTGAGTTATACGCTGAAATTTTAACCGCAGAATCAATCAGACCTATAACATCAGGTTTGCTCTCTGTCTTGAGCAGTGAGAGAAGAAATTTCCTGATGAACGGCGAATTATAATCCCTGCTGCTTTTACGGCATGAGATTAGGATTCCTATAGTGCTTTTTGTTTCGTGAACTGTCTGATCCTGCTGAACGGGTACAGGCTCAGACTCTTCGGGTAAAGGCTCTTCAGTAAC
>JAFTBA010000104.1 GCA_017458545.1 Synergistaceae bacterium
AAAATTTTGTCGGACTTATCCATTTTCGGAAGGGGTATCAATTTTCTTTTTTGATTTTTTGCGCGGTGAACGCGAAAATTTCTTCTCTAACCTCATTCCGTCGGACAGCATTTTTTTGAGACGGGCTTTAACCATTCCGTGAACCGTCTTGTCGTTATATGAACCGTCCTTTCGCGGCCTGCCTGCAGAAATTCCCGTTAAGATTTCGAGTCCCTCATCAATATCTTTCACTGCCCATACGGAAAATTTACCGTCCTTAACGGCCTGTATAACTTCATCACTGAGCATTAAATGTCTCATGTTAGACTCGGGAATCATAACACCCTGTTCGCCGTTTAACCCTGCAATCTTGCAGTACTCGTAGAACCCTTCAATTTTCTCATTGACTCCGCCTATAGGCTGAACGTTCCCGAACTGGTCAACAGATCCCGTAACGGCTATGCTCTGTTTCAGCGGTAAGCCTGCCAGAGCCGAGAGTATGCAGTACAGTTCCGTTGAGCTTGCACTGTCGCCCTCAATCCCCGAATAATTCTGCTCGAACGTTATATGTGCCGAGAGACTCAGCGGCATATCCTGAGCGTATTTTCTTCCGAGATAGCTCGACAGAATCATTAGGCCTTTGTTGTGAATAGGGCCTGTCATTTTGACTTCGCGCTCAATATTCACGACACCTTCCTGACCCATGAAGACGTTAGCAGTTATTCGTGAAGGATGGCCGAACCTGTAATCGTTGAGGTCAATAACACTGAGACCATTAATCTGTCCGATTTCGCTGCCGCCGGTATCGACTCTGATAATTCCGTCTCTGAATGCCCTCGTTAATTTCTCGCGGTAAAGTCCTAACCTGTAGTTCCTGTGTTCAACAGCTTTAATCACATCAGGGCGTGTTACTGTTTCACCTTTTGCCCACGCGCTTGCCTCAGTCAAAAGTTCTCTGAGTCTTCCGGTCTCAACGGAGAGTAAATTCTGGTCTTCAGCTTCACGGCCTGACCACTCTATTATCTCCGAGAGCGCAGGAGCGTCAAAGGGCTTTAAGTTTCTGCGCTTAACGTACTCGGCTATGTAACGTGCCATTTTGCGTTCATTGGCTGCTGTTCGCGGCATATCGTAATCAAAACTTGCCTTAACCTTGAAGATTTTGCCGAACTCCGCATCGTAGTACTGTAAAAGCTCATAGATGTAAGCTGTACCGGTCATGATAATTTTGAGGTTCATTTTTATTGGTGACGGTCTCAATGACGCAACGGGTAAAGCTCCGTACTGTTCGCCTAAATTTTCGATTGACGCTTCGCCGGTTCTGAGTATACGTTTGACGGACTCCCAAGCCATGAAATTCATCAGTACTTTTTCAGCGTCAAGCACTAAGAATCCTCCGTTGGCTTTGTGGAATGCTCCTGCCAAAATTCTCCTGAAGTCCGTATACAGATAGCCCTGATGACTCTCGTACTCGACTCTTCCCGAAAGGTTGTAGTAAGTCGGGTTAGTCTCCCAGATTACGGGCGCGCCCTGTGACGGGTCATTGCTCACGAAAAGATTGGCCTGATAGCGCGTGAAATCCACTTCCGCGTTGTCGTCCCTCGCCGAGGTAACGAAAGCCCCGGAGTTCTCGATGACATCCTCGGACATTCTTG
>JAFTBA010000016.1 GCA_017458545.1 Synergistaceae bacterium
ATTAAGGCCGATATGATTCAGGCTGAAACTATGACGCTCAAAACAGGCGGTGCACTCGCTGCTAATGCCGTTACAGGAGCGTTTGCTGTCGGCGATGTTAAGGACATGGCCGTGAGAGTTCATGAGGGGCTGACAGTAACAGGTAAGTATGAGCCTAAAGAGAAATTAACGCTGCCTGATATACCGTTCAAATTATGATTGCACACACAAAAAAATGCCTCCTCATGAAATCACGGGGAGGCATAATTTTTATTCTTACCTTCTACAGCATAGTACTCACAACGTAATTGAACCCTGCGCACAGAATAACGCTCACAGGTACAGCTAGGAACAGTAGGCGGTTGAACACGCTAACGCGTTCGTCCTCTTTACCGCAAGAGGCCATTATGAGGCTTCCGCCCGATGAGAACGGACTTATTGCACTGCTCTGCGCTCCCAAGACCGTGCACGCAAATAATGCTTCAGCACTGAGACCTGTTGACGCTGCAAGCGCAGGAATTAACGGGAACAATGCAGGAGCAACTACTCCCGTAGTCGAACTGAAGAATGACATAAATGCTGCTACAATGCTGAACGCTATAGGCACTAACGACACCGCAACATTCGAGCTTATCCATGATGAAAGCATGTTAATCGTTCCTGCTTTGACCGCTACGGCAATCAGCATTCCTGCACCTGCTATCATTATGATCGTGTTCCAAGGGACACGCGCAATCGCTTCCTTTTGGGGTGCAAGTTTCATCAGCAGTGCTATAACCGCAAAAATTATCCCTACAAGTCCTACATCAATCTTGCTGTTCAACATTGAGATTGTCGCATTGCCCGGCATTATCATTTTCAGAATCGGGAACGCTAACAGCACTATCATCATCAGTATCATCAGTGTGAATGTCTGACGCTGTTTTTTGTCGAACGGTTCAGGCTTCCTGAATGTTACTCCCTTGCCTATGTGCCAGTTTGAAGGAAGGCAGAAACGGAATACCGCTATGATTATCAGCGAGAAGATTACGGCGTAAACAAAAATCTTCATCTCCATGTTGAAACTGTCGACTGCCGTCAAATCCTTATGAGCCTCGAACGCATTATCGGCCAGTCCCCTGAATATTACTCCGAGATTCGATGTAGGGAAGTTTCCTCCTGCTAATGCTCCTGCGTTAATCGCTACTCCTCCGGTCAGTTTGTCCATGTTAGCCTCGTCGCAAATCGCTAACGTTATCGGTGCCATGAATGCCAAAACAGTGAAGAAAGTTGCTCCCATTATCGAGAGTATTACGGCAACTGCAAACAGTGCGAACGGTAACATTCCGGGAAATTTACGGCAGGCATAAAGCAATGCGCCCGATAATTTTTCGAGTGTGCCGTTAATCGCAGCGAAGTTGTAGAACAATGATACCGACAGTATAACGAACATAGTGTTCACAGGCCAGAACCCTATCACCTGCGAAGGTTTCAGCCCCATTACGAAACAGCCTATTGCATACGCGAAGACCATGCAGAACAGACCGGTATTAATGCCCGTCTTGTAGCCTAAAATTATTGCTACCGCTATGCAGATTATTATTGCGAGACTCAATCCTGCTCCTGTCATAATTACTCACCCTCCTTAATTCCGAGCAAGCCGTAAGGAATTGTCCTCGTCATATGGTAAATATGCTCTTCAGGGATTCCGTTGTCGGCTAAATACTGCATGTACTCTTTGAGCGCAAGTTCCCAGTGAGGATTCTCGGTCTGACCGCCGTCAGTATCGACCATGACATTTTTGTAGCCGACCTTCTTAATGATTTCCAGATTGTCGGGGAGATTGCTCTTGTACTTACCGCCTCCCATATTCTGGGCGTAACAGCGTTCGAGAATAACATCGTAGTCCTTAACGATCTTAATCTGATCTTCATGGGACATTCCTACGATCCACCATTCGGGATGAGTGAGGACTATTTTTTTGACACCTGCGTTTCGTGCTGCCTCAATCACAACGAATGCCTCTTCAGGTGAACAGTGTGCAGTTCCCAGAACAGCATCGTAATCCTTAACGATTCTGAACACTTCGGTTAATGCAGGCACTACCTTCCAGCCCACTACAATATCAACACCGTATGAAGGATCTTTGCCCATTCTGCGGAGATGATTTTTTGCCGACTGGGTCGGAAGCCAAACTACTTTTGCGCCGAGTTTCAACGCCGTTTCGACTGCCGAAGGGTTAATCCCTCCTACTGACTTGTTCATAGTAACTGAACCGTACATTGTGAAGCCCGTATTTTCACCGTGAACTCTCCTGATGTATTCGTTGGTGAGGAAAGCCCTGTTAGCTGTGAAACCCTGATGAGACTTGATAACGATTGCACGTGCACCGACCCTTATTGCAGCTTCAGCGAGCTCAAAATCGTTGTACGCTCTGAGCCGTAAATCGGGGTTCGTATGAACGTGCATATCGCATACACCTTTTAATGACACTTCAGGCATTTTCTTTGCCTCCCTGTTATATTTTGTTGAATGCTTTTGTGATGGACAGATTATATGCGAAAATTGCTATCACCGAAACAGGAAATATAATATAACTTGTATCACTGAAAATGATAGCTGAGGTGAATCATAATTGGAGATTAAAGAGATGAACTACATCACTGCGATTGCTGAGGAGGGGAGTATCTCTAAGGCTTCTGAACGTCTGTTCATGGCTCAGTCGGGATTGAGTCAGTTTTTGGCAAGACTCGAACACGAAACAGGAGCAAGATTATTCGTCAGGACATCAACAGGTGTAAGACCTACTGAAGCAGGACGTTTAATGATTGAGTATGCTTACCGTGAACTGTCCGAGTATCACAGGGTCAGAGATCAGATTCAGGATGTGAATAACCTTGAGGGCGGACGGGTCATCGCAGGAATAAGCACTTTTCGCGGAACGTTCCTAATGCCTCCTGTGCTTGAGGAGTTCGGAAGAAAATACCCTGAGATTCATGTGATTATCGTTGAGGCCAACTCTATGGCACTCGAAGAAATGCTCAGGAACGGTACTATTGATATTGCGTTAATCATTCTTCCTGCAAAAACGCTCAAACATAAAATTGTTACGGTAATGCAGGACGAAATATGTATCATTACTAACTCAAATCACCCCGTAATGAAATTCGCTAAACCTTCACCGCCTCACAGCAAATCACGAATCGAAAAGTATATTAACCTTAAAGATACGGCAGGGTTTGAGTTTCTGCTGAGTGATTACGATACGATACTGGGGCGCGAGAGCAGAAGAATTTTCAGGGAACATGACATCATTCCGAAAGTCTACAACGAAAAATTATCGGCGTTCTTCGCGGCCTCAATGGGTGCAGCAGGTTTAGGGCTTTCGTTCACTTACCATTGTGCTAGAAGGGCATACCCTAATGCTGAGTTTTTATCGCTCGGCGAGGAAGGAACGATTATTGATTTGGGGGTGTCATTAGCTCCGGGACGTTATAACTCGAAAGCTGCTATTGCACTGAAAGAAACTATGATTGATGTTTTAGCCCGGTAAAAAAAAACGGGACTCCTTTTCGGGAATCCCGTTCGCTTTTTCAGCTAATTACTTATCCGCTTTGCTGACCATGATGAAATACGTTGACCCTTCGCGCTCAATCATAAGCACTATTGATTTGTCATTCCCTGCTGCTTTCCTTAAATCCTCAGCAGTTTTCACTTCACGGCCGTTCACCTCAATAATCAAATCGCCCTCGCGCATATCCCCGTCAGCAGTCGCAGCTGAACCCTTATCGAGTTCAGTAATCACGAGTCCTTCGCTGTCGGAATTGATTCTGTAACGGCGTTTAAGCGACTCGGTAAGCGGTGAAACTTTAGCAATCCCAAAATCTTTCAGCGCGTCAAATCCTGACGATTTAGCTTCGGACTTACTGCTTTCTTCTTCTGTTGACTTAACGCTGCCGTCTCCCTTGCTGTTGCGTTCTGCGAGCCTCACGTTAAACGTCATCTTCTTACCTTTGCGGACAACCTGAAGCCTTGCTACTGAGTTAGGTGCTAACGTTCTTACTTTTGACACGAAATCATTAGCGTCCTTGATTTTCGCGCCGTTAAGTTCTACAACAACATCTCCGCGTTTAATACCTGCTTTATCGGCAGGGTCTCCCTTGAAAACATCGTTAATCATCGCTCCGTTAGTACCTTCAACGCCGTAAGCCTTAGCCATTTCGGGAGTGATACCCCTTACGCTGACGCCGAGCCAGCCGCGTTTAACGCGCCCGTACGAAACTAAGTCGTTCATTATCTCTTTAGCTTTGTTGACGGGAATAGCGAAACCTATGCCCTGAGCGTAAGGAATAATAGCAGTGTTTATGCCGACAACTTTACCGTCCATGTTGAGCAGGGGACCGCCTGAATTACCGGGGTTAATAGCAGCATCGGTCTGAAGGAAATCATCAAAGTTCACGTCTTGAGTGTGAATGCTTCTGTTTTTTGCTGAAATTACTCCTGCAGTTACGGACTGCTCAAAGCCCAAAGGATTGCCTATTGCAACGACAAATTCACCGACTTCAACGGCATCAGAGTCACCGAGTTCGAGAACAGGAAGCGATTCGTCAGGCTCAATTTTTATGACTGCGAGGTCATATGTGGGGTCATTGCCTACGATTTTTGCGGGGTAAGTTTTTCTGCTTCCGTCAGCAAGCTGTAATGACACAGTGATTTTGTCGACACCGTCAACAACATGGTTATTCGTGAGTATCTGACCTTCTTTGCTGACTATGAAACCTGAACCTCTGCCTTTCATAGGGACTGAACGCGTGAACTCTTTGAAGCTGTCGCCGAAGAAATGTTTGAAGAACGGATCATCATCGAACGGGAACGGTGATATTGTTCTTTTAGCAGTCTTCTCAACGTCAATGTTGACGACAGCAACGGAAGTTCTTTTGACGATAGGGACGATAGGGTTAGCCTGACTGAGGCTGACGGGTGAGAGTGCTAATGAAGCTCCTGCACTCACGAGGATTAACGCAAGCGAAAGTGTAAACGCTAAAATTTTTCTTGTATTCATGAGTTTGATACCTCCGTAAAAATTTTTTCAGGCATGTATTTTAACGGCCAATTCAAAAACCTTCATGGTATATTTTACTTATATTAACCAATCTTAATAGCTGATTTGAGCCTGAGTGAACTGTGCAGAAGCCATACCAGCATGAACGGTAACAGAATGTTTATGCCTTTGTAGGTTATGATGTGTGTTACTATCCAGAAGAACGGCATATAATCCCTGAAAGGAATCATTGAGTACCTCATTAGTGAGTACAATATCACTGCAAGAGGCGCAACAACTGAGTAATGAGTTTTCTGCCTGAGCTGGAGCGGTAACACTTTACGTTCAACAAACAGCAATATCCCTACTATGACGAATGCAATCACCGAGTAATATATCTGAACAGGATGCCTTAATATTCCTGGCCTGTCAAAAGGAAAATGAACGGCCATGCAGAATTTTGACGGTACACCCACGCAGCAGCCGTTCAGAAAACAGCCCCACCTGCCTATAGCTATTGCGAGTATTGCAGGGGGTGAAGCTGCATCACAGAGTTTTGAGAATGATACCTTTTTGCCAACCATACACATTACCAGTGCCGAAAGGAATGCTCCTGCTACAGCTCCGAACTCGTGAACACCTCCCCTGTTAATGTCGAGAAACAGCGAAGGATTGTTGACGTACTGCCTCCAATGAAGTATGTACTCAAACGATCTCGCACCCAGTAACATGAAAAAGAATGAGACCGCCATTACACGGCGAGACTCGTATTCATCGAGACCGTAGAGGCTCAAACGTTTAATGCTCCACAGGATAGCGATTGAGAGGGCTATGAACCATATGACGCTGTAAGAGTCTATTCTCACTCCGAAAACGTGAAACAATGTAGGGTACACGTTTAATTCACTCCCTGCCACATAAGCATGTTGCCGTCAAAATATGCGTTTAACCGTCCGTTATCTTTTAACCATGATAAATATGAACGCACAGTGCTTCCGACAAGAACATACTGCTCAAAATTCATAGTCAGTCCCAAATCATTAAACAGTTTTCCCAGCAAACACTCAAAATTAACAGGGGACTTGCAGAGTGAAATTATCATTTCTGCGTTAGAGTTTACGCTGTCAATGTTGTATTGAGCTAGCGATGATATGTCATCTGTTACATCTGCGTGTGAAGGAACAAATAAACGCGCGCTCATTGACTTTACTGTTTCGAGGGTAGCAATGTAAGCACCGACATCATAGACGAAAGTTAAGCGGTATTTGTTGATGGTATCGGGGCTTGACAGGCAGTCGGCAAGAAATACTACATCATCAGGAGTCCTAAAGCCCTTCATATCGAAGAAATGTCCCGGTAAGTCAATAATACTGAAACCTTCAGGGAGTGATTCAGGTGTGAGATATTCCGCGCTGCTTTCCTGAGCCATTAGGAATTTGTGCCGTAACTCCTTCATAGGGTAACCGCCGTAAAGGAATGACGGTTCAAGCACAGGATATTTAGTGAAACAGCATTCGACTGAGGGCGCGAAGATTTTGCAGCCTGTGTTTAACTGAAGGTATTTGTTGCCGCCTATGTGATCGGCGTTTGAATGGGTATTGTATATAGCGGTTAAATGCCAGCCGTTAGAGTCGAGGAGCTTTTTGAGTTTACGGCCTGCTTCTTTGTCGTTGCCGCTGTCGATTAAGCAGACGTTAGAGTCATTGAGCTTAACGAGTCCGATTTTTGCAGGGCTATGAATGTAATATGTTCTTTCGGTGAGCTGTATGAGTTCATACATTGTCGGTGCCTCCGCAGTCATAATGGTAACTTTTTGCGTAGACGGTTTCGGGCGCAATGTCGATGTTACCGTTGTCCCATGTTATTGTGCCGTGAGCGATAACGGGCTTGCGGAATATTTCTGGGTCAGCTAAGGGCTTGAAGACTTCGCCGTCAATTTCGGTAGTATCAAATAATCTCTTCTCACCCGTTGAGAATGTTACAAGCACTACGCCCCAATCTAACGGCTTTGCGTCAGTTATAGTTATGCCGATGTCGGGGTCATCAGCGTAACAGATCCCGTTCTTAATGTACATTATTTCGCGCTGTCCTCTCCGTAAAAACTGCTTCCCTTAGCATACATCTCGCGTAATTTCGGCTTCTCAATTTTCCCTGTAGGGTTTCTCGGAACGTCTGCAAAAATTATTTTTCTCGGCCTCTTGTACCTGGGCAGTCCCAAACAGAAATGATTAATCTCTTCCTCAGTGCAGGTCATACCCTTCTTAACCTGAATAACTGCTGCAGCAATTTCACCCAGTCTGGGCTCAGGCAGTCCTATAACGGCAACGTCATGTACTTTCGGATGAGTGATGATGAAGTTCTCGACCTGAACAGGATAAATATTTTCGCCTCCCGTTATAACAACATCTTTCTTTCTGTCAACAAGCCACACAAACCCGTCATCGTCCATCATGGCCATGTCTCCTGTGAACAGCCAGCCGTCTTTAATAGTTTCATGAGTTGCTCCGGGATTATGATAGTAGCAGAGCATAACGCCCGGCCCTTTAACGCAGAGTTCACCCGTTTCACCCTGAGCGACATTTTTGCCGTCATTGTCAACTATTTTGAGTTCCCAGCCGTAACCCGGTACACCTATTGCGCCTACTTTGTGAATGTTCTCCATTCCGAGATGAACACAGCCGGGCCCTGTCGACTCTGAAAGGCCGTAATTAGTGTCGTACTTATGGGTCGGGAAATATTCGAGCCAATGATGTATTAATGACGGCGGTACCGGCTGAGCACCTATGTGCATTAACCGCCACTGGGAGAGGTTACGGCCTTCGAGTTTAATATCTCCCCTGTCGAGGGCTGTCAGAATATCCTGACACCACGGGACTAACAGCCAGACAATAGTACATCTTTCCCACGAAACAACATCGAGTATAGCTTTAGGTGAAGTACCTTTGAGGATAACTGCCCTGCTTCCTGTGTAGAGCGAACCGAACCAGTGCATTTTTGCGCCTGTGTGATATAACGGCGGAATGCAGAGGAAAACGTCATTATGGGTAGTTTCGTGATGTACTGCCTCCATTTTAGCCGACTGCATGAGTGCAGTGTGATTATGGAGAATGGCTTTCGGGAAACCTGTAGTGCCTGACGAAAAATATATAGCAGCTTCGTCATGATCTTCGATTAAAATTTTAGGTGCTGACGAAGGGCAGTTATTAACGGCATCGTTGTAGCTTTCTGCGAATGAAGGACAGTTATTGCCGACAAAGAACAGCAGACATCTTTCACCGAGAGCGAGAACAGTATTCTCTACTCTTCCGATAAATTCAGGTCCGAAGAAAAGTACATCAACATCAGCGAGTTTAACGCAGTATTCAATTTCTTCAGAGGAGTAACGGAAATTTAAGGGTACAGCGATTGCGCCTGTTTTGAGTATGCCGAAATATATGGGTAACCATTCGAGGCAGTTCATGAGGAGGATAGCGACTTTCTGACCCTTTTTGATTCCGCGAGCGAGCAACATGTTAGCGACTCTGTTAGCTTTTTCGTCGAAGACTGCCCAAGTAATTTCGCGCCTGTAAGGTTTTGATGATGTCGGCTGAATCAGGGCGTATTCCTTCCAGGTAACGCGGATAGGTTCTTCGAGTTCGGGGTTAATTTCAACGAGGGCGACTTCATCGCCGTAGAGTTTCGAGTTTCGTTCGAGTAAATCTGTGATAGGCATATGGGAAAAACATTCATTCCTTTGCGTAAAATTAAAACCCTGTTGTGAGTCAACAGGATTTGTGAAAATTA
>JAFTBA010000105.1 GCA_017458545.1 Synergistaceae bacterium
TATGGAATTTTATTCGCAGAGATTAGCAGGGGACATTCATATGAGGAAGGCTTCAATGTCTTCAGTTGCGTCGACGCTGATAAATACTCTGGCACCTCTTCTGATTAATGTGTTAATGACGATTTTTTACATTGCAGTCATGATGAAGTACAGTGTTATTCTTTCTGCTATAGGTCTGTTGTCTGTGGTGCTTAACAGCCTGTTGGCATACCTGATTTCAAAACAGGTTGTTGATGTGGTAAAGGTACATACATCGGACACAGGTAAATTTTATTCCTCAACAGTTTCGGGTATAAAGATGATAGAGAGCATAAAAGCTAACGGAGCAGAGGACGGATTTTTCAGGAGATGGGCAGGTTATCAGGCTTTGGCGAACACGTCAATGCAGAGACTCGTAAAGATTTCGGCAAAAGCAGAAATGCTCCCTGAGTTTATAATATCAGCAATAAATCTTACGGTCATAGCAGCAGGAGTATTTTTAACTATGCGCGGAGAGTTCACGCTTGGAATGATTATGACGTTTCAGGGATTAATGACGGCGTTCATGATGCCTGTGAGGACTATTATAGCTGCAGGCCGTACCATTCAGGAAATGCGTACCGATATGGAACGTATTGACGATGTAATGGAATACCCTGACGATGAGAACTGCAAAGAGAGAGAAAATCCTGAAGGAATTGAAACAGAATACAGCAAGTTATCGGGGCAGGTCGAACTCAAAAATGTAACGTTCGGTTACTCAAGGCTTGAACCTCCGTTAATACGCGACTTCTCAATAAGCGTAAAGCCCGGAGGCAGCATTGCTTTTGTAGGTGCTACGGGCTGCGGAAAGTCAACGGTCTCAAAATTAATCAGCGGTCTGTACACTCAATGGGACGGTGAAATACTGTTTGACGGAAAGAAAATCTCCGATATAGACAGAAATGTATTCACGGGTTCTGTTGCAGTAGTGGATCAGGACATAACGGTTTTCGAGGACACCATAGCAGCTAACATTAAGATGTGGGACAAGTCAATAGAAGACTTTGAGATGATACTGGCTGCGAGGGACGCACAGATTCATCACGACATAATGGAGCGTGAAGGAGGGTATTCATACAGGCTGACTGACGGAGGGCGGGATTTATCTGGAGGTCAGCGTCAGAGGCTTGAAATTGCGAGGGTATTGGCACAGGACCCTACGATAGTGATACTTGATGAGGCGACCAGCGCATTAGACTCTAAGACTGAGTTTGAGGTAGTCAGGGCCATAAAGAACAGGGGAATAACTGCCATAATAATTGCGCACAGGCTTTCAACGATAAGGGACTGCGATGAGATTATAGTAATCAGCAACGGAGTAATAGCCGAACGCGGAAAACATGATGAGCTTATGGCCATGAACGGATTATATGCAGGACTTGTAACGAGCGAATGAACAGGTGAAAAAGATAATGGGCTGGTTTGATGAACAGATAAGACAGAGAAAAGCGGCAGATGATGAAGTTTTCAGTGATTCTTTTGCGAAGATGGCATCTTCAGTAACTGGCAGACATGCGTCAGGTCTGGGCGGTGAACATGCAGCAACTGAAGAAGCTGTTAATGAGATTCTGAGATACTGCCGCTGTAAGGGCAGACTGCGTCAAATTCCCGATTCTGTAACGGATATTTACGGGGAACTTGAATACCTTCTGAGGCCGTTCGGGATTATGTACCGTGAAATAACCCTCAAAGATAAATGGTACAAAGAAGCTGTCGGAGCAATTTTAGCGTTCGACAGTGAAAAGGATACACCTGTTGCGCTTATACCATCGGGGCTGTCTGGGTATTCATACAGTGACACAGGCGGTAAAAAAATCAAAGTCAACAGGAAAAACGCTAAGAATTTCAGGGACAAAGCACTTTGTTTTTACCGTCCTTTGCCGTTAAGGAAGATAGGATTAACGGATTTCATAAACTACATTAAGGACTGCTTAAATCTCAAAGATATTTTTCTTCTGGCAGTGCTTGTAATTTCAGTAACAGTTCTCGGAATGCTGACGACACAATTAACACGTGTAATGACGGGTACAGTTCTTAACAGCAGGAATATCAGTATGCTTTTGGGACTGCTGTGTTTCATGATATGCACAGCAGGTTCAAGCGCGTTGATAACGTCAGTACGAGAACTGGTTGTGAACAAAGTTTATGTGAAAATATCTGCATCTGTTGAAGCAGCGTTTATGATGAGGATATTGTCTCTTCCGCCTCTTTTCTTCAGGAAATACAGCGCAGGTGAACTCGCTGAACGCGCTCAGATGGCTACACGTATATGCGATATTCTGCTTGAATTTTGTTTCTGCGCAGTATTGGGTATCTTTATGGCAGTGTTTTATCTGGTTCAGTTTTCGTTTTTTGCGGGTAAACTTGTTTTTCCTGCGTTCTCAGTACTTTTCGTAATGGCCTCAGTAACAGCACTGACCACAGTTTTGCAGGTGAAGCGTTCAAAACAGATAATGGAACTTTCAGCAAAAGAATCAGGCATAAGCATTGCGTTAATGTCGGGAATACAGAAAATCCGACTCGCAGGAGCTGAGAAAAGAGCTTTTGCGAAATGGGCAGATATTTTCTCTGAGCAGACAAGTTTAACATATAACCTTCCTATGCTGCTTAAACTCAACGGAGGATCTGCAATTTTGCCGTCATCTTCTGGAAGATATAATCAGCAGAATCCTCAGGAAATACAGAGGACATTTCTTAGTATTGCCGTAATGCTCGCAGGGAATTTAATGTTTTATTACACAGCTGCTTCAAACGGAATGATACCGAGTGATTATTTTGCGTTTAACGCTGCATTCGGAATGATTATAGCTGCTTTTAACTTAATGGCTGCGAACGCACTGAAGATAGCACAGTTAAATCCTATGCTTTCGATGATTGAGCCTGTATTGACGACAATACCCGAAATTTCAGAGGACAAAAAAATACTCCCTAAGCTCTCAGGAAATATTGAGCTTAACAACGTATGCTTCCGTTACAGTGAGAATACGCCTTACATAATCAATAACCTTTCATTGAAGATACATTCGGGTGAATATATAGCCGTTGTAGGGAGAACGGGCTGCGGAAAATCAACATTGCTGCGTCTTCTGCTTGGGTTTGAGAAGCCTGAGAAAGGTGCTGTGTATTACGACGGAACAGACCTTAGCACAGTAGACCTCAAATCACTCAGACGTATGATAGGTACTGTTATGCAGGACGGCCGGCTTTTTCAGGGTAATATATATTCAAACATAGTAATCTCTTCGCCTAAACTGACGATTGATGACGCTTGGAAGGCCGCAGAACTCGCAGGAATAGCCGATGACATTCGCGCAATGCCTATGGGAATGCACACATTAATCACTGAAGGAGGAGGAGGTATTTCGGGAGGCCAGAGACAGAGATTAATGATTGCCAGAGCAATAGCGCCTAAACCCCAAATATTAATGTTCGATGAAGCCACAAGCGCATTGGACAACATAACGCAGAAAACAGTCGCCGAGTCACTTGCCTCCCTCAAATGCACAAGAATAGTAATAGCTCACAGGCTCTCAACAGTTCAGAACTGCGACAGAATTTTAGTGCTTGACGGCGGCAGAATAATAGAGGAAGGGAATTATGAGACGCTGGTAAAAAATAAGGGGGTATTTGCATCGCTTGTTGAACGCCAGCAGATATAGAGCATTAAAATTCAGGCAGAGTAACAATTCTTCAGCTGTATGCGGTAAAATATCGCCGTTAAATTGAAGGAGGAATAATTGTCATGAAATTTTACGACTTAGAGGGTCTCGCCGAAAAATGCGGAACCGATAACAAATACGAAATTACCGCCAAAGTAGCAGCAGAAGCACGCCGTGAAAGCGAAGAGGCTTACGGTCACAGGGATAACCCTGCAAACGAACGTTACATCTCAAACGTACTCCTTGAGATCGAGGAGGGCAGAAGCCCTATTAACGCAGAAGCCTCTAACAAAGAAGTTCAGCCTGATACAGTAAATGATTAAACGTATTACAGGCCGCAAAATCCTGCTCTGCATTTCAGGAGGCATAGCGGCCTATAAAATTCCGTCATTAGTCCGTCTCATTAAACAGGCTGAATGCGAAACAGAGATTATTCTCACTAAGTCAGCTCAAAATTTTGTTGCACCTATGACACTTGAAACGCTTTCAGGGCGTAAGGTCCGGACTGACAGTGATTTTGACGGGAGCATACCTCACATTAAACTCGCGCATTGGGCTGACGTTCTCATTGTCGCTCCGTGTACAGCTAACACTCTCGCTAAAATCGCTAACGGTATCGCTGATAATCTGCTCACTTCAACTGTCATTGCCTCTTCATGTCCCGTAGTAATCTTCCCGGCAATGAACTCTCAAATGTATGACAGCCCTGCAGTTCAATCGAACATTAAGACGCTCATTGAACGCGGAATAAAAGTCGTTCAGCCCTCAGAAGGAAATTTAGCTTGCGGCGACTCCGGAAAAGGCAGAATGCCCGAACCTCATGAGATTATGCACGAAATATTCAGAGCCTTATGCGTTCACGATATGAACGGCAAAAATGTTCTCGTTACGGCAGGGCCTACACATGAATACATTGACCCCGTGCGCTACATCTCAAACCCTTCAACAGGCAAAATGGGTGCTGCTATGGCCCGTTCAGCATGGTACAGAGGTGCTGACGTTAAAATCATAGCAGGCCCTGTTGAACTTGACGGCTATGCTCTCGATGTTATTCACGTTAAATCTGCTGATGACATGTTACAGGCAGTGAAATCAAATTTATCATGGGCTGATTATGTCGTTAAGGCCGCTGCAGTAGGTGATTACCGTGCTAAGAATATTTCACAGCGAAAAATTAAGCGCGAAGGTACTGATACATTGACGCTTGAACTCGTCCAGAACCCGGACATTGCAGCTGAGGTCGGACGGTTGAAACGCGAAGGACAAATCTTAATAGGTTTCGCAGCTGAGACCGATAACATTGCCGAACATGCACGCGCTAAAATTTCGCGCAAAAATCTCGATTACGTTCTCGCTAATGACGTTTCAACGGAGAATACGGGCTTTGCATACGACACAAACACACTCCGATTGATACCGCGCGACCCGTTAAAACACGAAGAAATTTTCACGGGACTCAAAGACGATATATCATTCGACATTTGGAGCAGGTTAATTGCTGATTGACGTTGCCGTTCCCGAAGTTGTCATCAATTCGCTGTCCTATGAGAGCGTCAATGCTCTTGAGGAAGGTACAAGAGTTATTGTTGAAGTCGGCAGGACTTTGCGGACAGGGTTTGTATTAGGGCGTGCCGTTAAACCCCTTCCCAAAGGCGTAAAGGCGAAACATATTGAGGGAGTTATTGACGAACGCAGAATAATTGACGCAGATATTTGGGACTTGGCCGTTTGGTGCGGCAAAACAGGCATGTGCGGAACTGCTGCAGCCCTTAAAGCAGCATTGCCTATGAGGTTTTATACGGGTGAAAAAATTGATGCACCTGCCGAAACTGAACCGTCAGCAGAAAATTTCAGAGAGAGAAATTTCTATGACCCTTTTGATTCCGAAAGGGCTGATTTTTTTCTGTCTGAACTGACTGAACTGAAATGCAATGAACGCACGCTGATTATTTTTCCGAAGAGGGAGCAGGCTAAAACGTTCTTCAAAAATCTTCCCGATGACATTAAATCCGAGTCGCTGTTATGGCCTTCAGACAGTTCACCGAAACTCTGGGAAGCATGGAAAATGATTCGTTCGCGTAAAATCAGAGTCGTTGTTGCGCCTCCGGGAGGAGTCTTTGCGCCTTTAATGCCCCATAAAATTATCGTTGAGAATGAAGCCGACCCTGCTTATGTCATACCGTACACTTTGAATCTTTCGGCAAGGAGTCTTGCAGGACACAGGGCATTTTTTCTCAAAGCAGAGTTCATTACTGCAGGGCGTATACCTTCACTGAAAACTTACCGCCGAACCAAACCCGTTGAGTCGGTTACGCCCGAACGCAAAAACATAATCCTAGCCGACATTCACAGGTCAAAAAAAGAGTCCGTCAACGGTATTGAGGGTGATATTCCTCTGACATTTTCGCTGATTAAACACACTTACAGGGCGTTGCTCAACCATCGTAATGTCATATGGATTCTCAACAGGACGGGTGAATCATCTGAAGTTTTTTGCGGAAACTGCGGTGAAGTCATAAGGTGTTGCAAGTGCGGAGGGATTATGCGTTCGGTCAACAACGGTGAGCTTCTCAAGTGCAGAACCTGCGGAACACTCCGCGAACTTCCCGGTAAATGTGAGAAGTGCGGTTATTATTTCTTCACTGGGAGGAGGCCGGGAATTGAGGCTCTTGCAAAAATAGCGGCTAAATATTATTCGGACGTTCATGTTTTTGCTGACGGGGCATTGATTTCGGATATGCACGGATTAATTCTTGCGACTAAGGGAGGATTGAGTCTGTGCGGTAAAATTAACCCTTCATTAGTGGCATGGCTTGACCTTGACGCTGAATTGAGAGGGCAGGAACATACAACACGTTTCAACGTTTTCAGTATGTTATGGGAATCTTATTGGAGCGGACGCACTAGAGACTCCGAACGCAAAGTGTTGATTCAGTCTAGGCGTTCCGGAATGAAAGTTGCTGAGTTTCTCGCTAAGGGCTGGGGGAAATTCATACCTGATGAACTGAAACTGAGAAAAGAATTTCTCCTTCCTCCATACGGGTATATAATCGAAATTGAATGCAGCAGCATTACGAAGAGAGAAGAAATAACTGATAACCTGACTGATGCAGGTATTTTCGTTATGGATCCGGGCGATGAGGGTCAGCCGCTTTACGTCAGCAGTGAGTCGCTTGAGGCAGTAAGAAAAATTATTGAGCCTGAAATTTTATTGAGGAACACAAAAAAGAATTTCATCAAAATCACAGTAAGGGGAGAATAAAAATTTATATTAACACAAAAAAAACAGCACGCGGTGCATTAATCGCAACGGTTTACGCTGCTTTAACGATAGTTCTTGCGCCTATCTCATACGGTCCTGTTCAGTGCAGGGTTTCGGAGGCATTAACGCTTCTTCCGTTTTACATGCCTGAGGCAATACCTGGTTTATTCATAGGGTGTGTGCTTGCGAATTTCTACGGTGGATTTGGTCTTACCGATATGGTTTTCGGAGGACTTGCAACGTTAATCGCAGCAATAATGACGCGCAAATCAACGAACATTTATCTCGGAGCATTCTGGCCTGTTTTCTGGAACATGATTATCATCGGGGCAATGCTTCACTTTCTTATTGATGTGCCGTTAATAGCGACCTGTATTTACGTAGGAATAGGTGAAGCAGGTGCATGTTATATTATCGGCATACCGTTGATGAAAATTTTGGAGAAACAGAATATAATCGCAAGGAATTAAATTGTTTTTTGGCCTTACCGCCTGTATAATCTCAACATGGCTGAGGCAGTCAGTACTGTAATCCTCAGCCTCATAAATGTTTTAACAGATACAGGAGGAATATTATTATAATGTCAGTAAAGAAATTAATCTTACTTGCACTCACGGTTTCACTTATCATCGCAAGCCTTTCGGCAGCAGCTTCAGCAGCCTCAAAGAAATCATCATCATCACCTGCTCCGATAGCATCGGAAAGCGTAGGCATAGTAGACAGAGGTTTAATCCTCGACAATCATCCCGGCCTTAATCAGGCACGCCAGCAGTTAGCCAACATCGCCCGTCAGAAAGAAAACGAAGCCAAAGCTGCTGCAGACAAAGAAACTGATACCGCTAAAAAAGCTCAGGCAGTTCAGGCAAAAAGAATGGAACTCGCTCAGGAAGAACAGAGACTCATGGCACCGATATACAGGGATTGCGAACAGGCCGTGCGTGAAGTAGCGGTTAAAAGAAAATTAACGCTTGTACTGGATAAGTTCGTAGTGTTAATCGGCGGAGTTGACATAACTCAGGACGTAATTCAGCAGTTATCCCGTAAAAAGTAAAAAATTTCATGCGTAAAATAATTGCGTTACTCGTAATAATTTTATGCCTGAACACGACAGCATACAGGGCGTTTACACTTCAGCCTGCTGACGAAAAGATACATGACTGGGTGTGGAACGTCCTTGCGTTACCGCCTTCAGGCGGATGGAACGGAGAGCCGGGTAAATCTGTTAAAACGGCTCTTCTTTGGTGTGAACGCGAAATTTCCGAAAGCAGTAACGGTATAGCAGGCCATGACGTGAAATTTATATTCCACTCAGAAAGCCAAGACCTTCCGACAAGACAGTCAATAACAAACAATTCTCATATCATTGCCGTAATGAGCTTTGCATTTTCGCCCGACACTGACAGGGAATTAGTGTCCCGTCTTTCGGGAATAAATGTTCCTTTGCTCATTGCAGGAGGCGAGAACGTCCTAATCGACAGCGGCGGCCGTCCGATAAACAACATTTTTGCGCTCGACATGTACAGGGATTACAGGTGTGCATCTTTTGCGGAATACGCAAAGAGGCTTTACCCGAAGGATAAGAGAATTGCTTTAGCAGCAAGCCGTTTCACAGTCAATCAGGAACGTGAAGCTAAAATATGCTACACAATGCTCGATGATGAAGGGTTCATGCCTATGCCTTACTGGACTGATGCCTCAGTGAGGGACAGCTATTATATGATGTCCGAAGAGATAGAGAGTTTCGAGGGCGAACAGGCCGGTGTAGTAATATCCTTCATGGGCAGCATGGGAGCGCGTGAAATTTGGCGCAACTTCATGAGAATACGTACGAGCTGGAGATTATGGAACGTTGCCGAACCCGATGATGTTTATCTTGCGTGCAGGGGAATGATATTTGCAGACCAGAATGTATTACTGCCGACTTTAGGAGGATTTATTGAGACCAGAAGAATGTTATGGAGAACTAGGGCCATGCACGTCAGTGATAATGTTGCCGCAGGAAGAGCCGTAGCACTCTATGAATGGCTCAAGAGAGCTGTTGACGTTATACCTCAGCCCGTTGACAATATGCCGAGAAATTTACTGTTGCAAAATCTTTCGAGGGTTCATGGTATACCTTTCGGGAATCAAACGCTTAATATATCACCTTCGCTTCACAGACCTTCAGCAAGGAATGTATTTATCGTTGAAATAAGGAACCGGGAATATTCCGAACTTGATACGGTGAACACTAAAGCATTGGTTTATGTGCCGTCATATTGATTCGGAGGAGTCTGAATGATTTACAGTGCGCTGACAAACAAAGCCGTTGATATTGCTTACGACGCTCATCACGGCCAGAGGGATAAGGCAGGAAGACCTTATTTCCTTCACGTTGTGCATGTTGCAGAACAAATGAACGATGAGTTTTCAACTTGTGCGGCACTTCTTCATGATACCCTTGAAGATACTGACTTGACCGTTGAATTTCTTGAGCGCGAATTTCCGCGTGAAGTTGTTGAGGCCGTGAAACTGTTGACGCACAGAGA
>JAFTBA010000106.1 GCA_017458545.1 Synergistaceae bacterium
CATGACCCTGAACTCTCATCAGGCGATATTGTGATAATGTCGGACTGTTTTGACGCTTCAGCATGGCATTCGGAACCGTCTGCTAAAGGTGAGGGAGTAGATTACAAGGATATTGATTTGTTGGGAGTGCGTTTTTACGAGTTAGGATTTCCCCAGAGCGATGATATTATATTTCTTCCGTCAGACGCAAAATTAAAGGCTTCAGCTCTTTCGGTTAAGGACAAGTACAAATCAGGCAGAGTCGTTGAAGGCCGTATATCTTCGACATCGTCATGGGAGAACAGGGTTGACCGTATATTGTTTCTTAATGAACAATTCAGCTCATCATGCGAGGAAATGGAGACATTTGCCGTTGCCAATATATGCAGGATTTACGGTGTTCCTTTTCTGGGAGTGCGCGTAATCTCAAACTCTGCTATAAAAGGAATACAGTTCGATCCCAAAGTTGCCCGTTACTGTCAGGACTTTGTTATTGAAGTCGTGAAGAAAATTATCGAAGAAAGGAAAAAATAATTTGCACAAAATCAAATTCGAAACCGATTATCAGGAAGGTGCTTCCCCCGAAATATTAGAACGCTTAATCTCAACTAACCTTGAGCAGACTTCAGGCTACGGCGAAGACCCTCACTGTCAGCACGCAAAAGACCTTATCCGCCGCGAAATCAACAGGCCAGATTCAGCGGTCTACTTCATGGCCGGAGGCACTCAGACTAATACAACAGTCATTAAACACTTACTGACCCCCTGCGAGGGAGTAATCTCAGTTTCAACAGGGCATATCAACGTTCACGAGTCCGGCGCAATCGAGTCAACAGGCCACAAGGTTCTAACTCTTCAGGGACACAACGGCCTCCTCAATGCTGAGGATTTACGCGCTTATATGGAGGCTTTCAACGCTGACCCGACAAACTCACATATGGTTCAGCCCGGTATGGTTTACATTTCATACTCGTCTGAACTCGGCACTATCTACACAAAATCTATGCTCACTGAAATTAAACGGGTCTGCGAAAATTTCGGGCTTAAACTTTTTGTTGACGGCGCAAGATTAGGCACTGGGCTTACCTCTGAGGCTTCTGACATGAACATTAAGGATATTGCCAATCTCTGCGATGCCTTCTACATCGGAGGCACTAAGAACGGCGCATTGTTCGGTGAGGCTGTCGTCTTCCCTGAACCAGAACGCATTAACCTTAAACACTTCACTACCATCATCAAACAGCAGGGAGGTCTCTTAGCTAAAGGAAGACTCTTAGGGATTCAGTTTGAAGTTTTGTTTGAGGACGGATTATTTTACCGAAACGCTAAGCACGCTAACACTCAGGCCATGAAAATTAAACGTGCTTTCATTGAGAAGGGTATACCGTTCTTAATCGACTCACCCACTAATCAGCAGTTCCCAATTCTCACCCGTCAGCAAAATGAAACCTTATCCGAAAATTTCAGCTATGAGTTATGGCAGCCTCTCAATGACGGAAAATCAGCGGTAAGATTCTGCACAAGCTGGGCAACATCTGACAGCAATATAAACGAATTAGTAAAAGCAATTCAGAAGTTATCATAGAAGGAGTAAAAATGACTACAAGAAAACGCAACAGGAATTTGGACAAAAGTTATTCGCCCGACAGCATAGAACAGAAATGGTATGCCGAATGGGTTTCACACGGCCTCTTCAACGCCGAAATTGACTCAGGCAAAGAGGCTTTCTCAATCGTTATCCCTCCCCCTAACGTTACTGGATCGCTCCACGTAGGACACGCATTCGATCACACGTTCCAGGACATTATGTGCAGGACTAAACGCATGGAAGGTTATAGCGTTCTGTGGCTGCCCGGTACTGACCACGCAGGTATAGCGACTCAAAACGTCGTCGAAAAAGACCTCGCAAAAAAGGGAATCTCACGTTACGATTTGGGACGCGATGAGTTCGTCAAAAAAGTCTGGGAATGGAAAAAAGTTTACGGTTCACGCATCATTGAACAGATGAAACGACTCGGTAACTCCTGCGATTGGAGACGCGAAAGATTCACTCTTGACGAAGGATTATCACGAGCAGTACGCGCTGTGTTCGTCAGACTCTACAAGAAGGGTTTGATTTACAGGGGCAAATACATCGTCAACTGGTGTCCCAGATGTGCAACTGCTATTTCCGATTTGGAGGTCGAATACGAAGACCGGCAGGGAAGTTTCTACTACGTTAAGTACCCTATTGTTGAGGCTGAAAACGGTGAGGATTACCTGCTTGTTGCAACAACAAGACCCGAAACTATCATCGGCGATGTCGCTATAGCAGTTCACCCCCGTTCCGAAAAATATAAACACCTCATCGGCAAACATGTCCGAGTCCCTTTGACCGACAGAGTGATTCCGATAATTGAGGACAATATGGTTGATCCTGAGTTCGGTACGGGCTGCGTTAAAATCACTCCTGCACATGACCCTAACGACTTTCTTGTCGGCCTCAATCACAACCTCGAACAAATACAGGTCATAGACTCTCGCGGCATAATGAACGAAAACGCAGGAAAATATCAGGGAATGACTATCGAACAGGCACGCAAAGAGTCTGCAAAAGATTTAGAGGAGTTAGGGCTGCTGCTGAAGACCGAACAGATTACTCACTCAGTAGGTCATTGTCAGAGGTGCGGAACAACTGTTGAGCCTTACCTCTCCGAACAGTGGTTCGTCAAAACTAAACCGCTTGCTGAACGCGGAGTGCAGGCAGTGAAAGACGGCCGAATCAAATGGACACCTGAGCAGTGGGAGAAGACTTATTTTAACTGGATGGAGAATATCCGCGACTGGTGCATATCCCGTCAATTATGGTGGGGTCACAGAATCCCTGCTTGGGAATGCAAAGACTGCGGACATATTACGGTTGCCGAAGTTGACCCTACGGAATGCGAGCACTGCCGCAGCAAAAACATTGAACAGGAGAGCGATGTACTTGATACTTGGTTCAGTTCGGCGTTATGGCCTTTCTCGACAATGGGATGGCCTGACGATAAACCCGAACTCAAATACTTCTACCCTACATCGTTAATGGTAACGGGGTTCGACATAATATTCTTCTGGGTAGCAAGAATGATTATGATGGGACTCGAATTTATGGACGATGTACCGTTCAGGGACGTATACATTCACTCGCTGATAAGGGACGAACACGGCAAGAAAATGAGCAAGACTAAAGGCAACGTTATTGACCCTCTCGTTATGATCGACAAGTACGGAGCTGACGCGCTCAGAATGACTTTAGCGGCGCTGTCCGTTCAGGGAAGGGATATACTTTTGTCGTCAACAAGAATCGAAACTTATCGCTTCTTCATGAATAAGCTCTGGAATGCCTCACGCTTTGCGTTAATGAATCTTGATGATGAGGAACAGACGATTGATTTATCACAGTTACACCTTCATGACAGGTTCATACTCACTAGGACTCAGGAAATGGCTAAGAGTGTACGCGAACTGATTGACGCTTACGACATCGGTACTGCTGCCAGAGGGCTGTATGATTTCGTGTGGGGAGATCTGTGCGACTGGTACGTTGAGATGAGCAAGCCCGCGTTAAAGGGCGATGAGGGCGAAGCCAGAAAGCGCACGACTCAGGGAGTGCTTGAACATGTATTCAGGACAGTACTGCCGTTGCTGCACCCGTTTATACCGTTTGTGACGGAAGAGCTTTGGGAGGCGTTCGGTTTCAACGATGACTATATCATGAGGTCGTCATGGCCTGAGCCTGAGAGTGAGTATATTTTTGACGGTGCTGCTGAGGAAATGAGAGTCCTTCAGGAGGCTGTGAGGACATTGCGCAACTTGAGGGCCGAAGCTCATGTGCCTCCCCAGCAGAGACTCGCTAAGGCCGTAATCAGAGTCTCATCCGGAACGAAAACGGCTGAGATTCTGAGAGCGTCATTGAATCAGATTAGCGGACTTTGCAGGATTGACGATGTTGTGCTTGAGGAGCCTTCGGGCGAATGGAGTTACGGGCCTTCGCTTTCGAGCGTGAGCGGTGATGCTGAGGTGAAATTGCCTGTTGGTGATGTGCTTGATGTGCCTGAGGAAATTTCGAGGCTCGGTAAGGAAATCGCGTCAATCGAGAAGAACATAGCTTCGAGTCAGGCCAGACTCGATAAAGCTGATTTTGTTGCCCGTGCGCCTGCTGAAGTTGTTGAGAAGGAACGCAATAAAGTTGCTGAGGGTAAAGCTCAGATTGAGAGACTCAAGGCTAACCTTGAGAGCCTGAGCAAATAAAACAATAATCCCCCGTTGCTCATTGACATCGGGGGTAATTTTTCTGAAATGTTCAACGATATATTAGAGATAATTAATACTTCAGAGGGCAGAAATTTTTATGAGACATGCGGAATATTGGAAGCATGTATAAATTCGGACGTAAATTTTCCCGATACCCTTCGGCAGATCGGAATAATACCTGAATGTATACAGCACGATTCCAAAGAAGAAAAGTTATTCTCTAAGGCTTCGGATATTGTTTTAGCCCGTGCATTCAGTGAACTCGGGCTGAAAACATCAGTACTTCAGGAACGTTCCGACTCTGCTGATGTTACGGCAGAATCAAAAATTTACGGTTATACGCTTGTTGCAGATGCTAAGGCATTCAGGTTAAGCAGAACGGCAAAAAATCAAAAGGACTTTAAGATTACCGCTTTATCAGGATGGAGAAGGAAGAACGATTATGCAGTGTTATGCTCACCCTATTTTCAGTATCCTGCAAAGGCAAGCCAGATATATGCTCAAGCTCTAACGCATAATGTATGTTTATTCAGCTGGGAACATCTCATCTTTCTTCTTGAGAACAACATAACAGAGACTAAAGAATTAAACCTCTCTGAAATTTGGAACTTCTGCGATAAGTTTTCGCATAAAGTGTTAGTATCTGACATGAAGAAAAATTTTTTGCAGGACTTCAATGATTTTCTTTCTGTTTTTCTGAACATTGACAGTGAAATTTTTGCTGCCTCGTCGAAAACACAAATATCATACATAATAAAACGCAGTAACATTGAAAAATCATTCTGGCTTGAGAGAATCGAAAGCATAAGGAATTATTCGCGTGAGCAGGCAGTCAATGAACTCATAAACTCCCTGAAAATTAATGAGAAGTTGAATCATATTGACGCTTACATCAGGAGTATATCATGATGGAACCCGACACATTTATATGCGGTGACTCCATAGAAATCCTCAAGACATTCCCCGAAAACTCAATACATGCAATAATCTCTGATATACCCTACGGAATAGGTCTCGATGAATGGGACGTACTTCACAGCAACAAAAATTCAGCATACGGAGGTACTTCACCTGCTCAGGTTTCGGGCGGAGGGCTCTTCAGGCGCAGGGGTAAACCTCTTAACGGCTGGAGTGAGGCTGACAGGAATATTCCGCGTGAGTATCAGGCTTGGTGTGAATCATGGGCTTCAGATTGGCTGAGAGTCCTTAAACCCGGAGGAACATGCTTTATCTTTGCAGGAAGACGTTACGCCCACAGATGTATTACAGCTCTTGAAGATGCAGGTTTCACATTCAGGGATATGCTTGCGTGGGAAAAAGATAATGCACCTCACCGAGCGCAAAGGCTATGTGCAATTTATGAGCGAAGAGGAGATTTTCAGAACGCTGCTGAGTGGGAAGGCTGGAGAGTCGCAAATCTCAGACCGTTATTTGAACCTGTGCTGTGGTTTCAGAAGCCTTACAGAACGGGCGGAACTATCGCTGACAATGTTATAAATTACGGACTTGGTGCTTGGAATGAAACTGCACTTGAAAAATATAATCTTCACGATGATATTTGCTCCAACATTATACGTGTTAAGCAATCCAGGAACGACAGCGGACTTCATATAGCCCAGAAACCCGTAAAATTAATGGAGATGTTGATTTCGCTTGTTACTCTTGAAGGACATATTGTGTTAGACCCTTTCATGGGTTCAGGCACGACGTGTATAGCCGCAAGGAATCTTAACAGGCACTATATAGGGATTGACAATGAAGCGGCAAATATCATCACTGCTAAGGAAAGACTCAATGTCCCTGCACAGTTTGAAATAGCTTTGTAAGAGATAACTTAACTTTTCAGGAGGATTTTTCATTTGCAGATATTATAATTATCAGGCTATAAAAACCTGAAAGGAGATAAATTTTTGATGAGTACTATAGATTTCAATGACGAGTGTGTTCACGTAGTCTTTCTTGGTCTTCCTAACGTTCCCGGA
>JAFTBA010000107.1 GCA_017458545.1 Synergistaceae bacterium
TGGAAACTCGGAGGAATATTCTGCCCTTTGAACGAGAAAGCAGGACTCGAATCGCTGACGGGTACGCTTGAACTGATAAAGCCTTTTGCAGTAGTTGCCGAACACGAAATACCCGAACTCGCTGAGAAATGGCCGTGCTTAACCTGCAGCATAAACAGCGTGAGTTTTCCTGCGTTTAAGGGAAGGACTCAGCCTGATGAACCCGAAGATTTAGCGATAATATTTGCTACATCGGGTACAACAGGTTTGCCTAAAGCAGTGCCTTTGACTCACGAAAATCTTTCGTCAAACTGCGTTGACGTTAAAACAATGGTCAGCAGTATGAACAGTAATGATACATTTTTGACAGTGCTGCCTAACTTTCACTCATTCGGTTACACAGTAACAATAATATTACCGCTGACTATAGGTGCGAAGTTAGCTATAGCACCTTCATTCCTTCCTCCTGCTATGACAATAAGGGCATTGACTGAGGCAAAGGTCGATGTGATGTTCGTAGTGCCTGCGATAATGTCGTTCCTGTTGATGTCGGTCGAAAAAGGGAAATTAGATCCCGAAGCGTTATCAAGAATACGTGTAATTTGCACCGGAGGCGATAAGCTGAACCCTAATCTTCACGGAATGTCGCTGAAGTTTTTGGGACGCGACATAATGGAAGGTTACGGACTGACTGAGACATCACCTGTTGTGTGCGTTAACCATGACTGCGAGACTCAGAAAACAGGAAGCATAGGGCCTGTGCTGCCGAGTTATGAGTACAAGTTAAAGACGCGCGAAGGCCAAGAGACTTCCGACAAAGAAGGAGTGTTATGGGTTAAAGGGCCGTCAGTAACTCCTGGATATTTGCACGCACCTGAGATAACTGCAGAGAGATTCGACAGTGAAGGGTTCTTCAACACAGGGGATTACGTGAGGCTTGAAACGGTTGACGGCGAGGAATTTGTATACATACTCGACAGGGTAACTGACATAATAATAGTCGGAGGTTTCAACGTATACCCTCAGGAAGTCGAAAAAGTTTTGGCCGAACACCCTGCCGTACATCAGGCTGTTGTTGTGGGAATGCCTCATGAGATTAACGGACAGATACCGAAAGCATATATATTGCTTGAGGAGGGCGCAGAAGCTACTGACAGGGACATCATAAAGTTTGCGAAGGAGAGACTCGCGCATTTTAAGGTTCCGAGAAGCGTTGAGTTTGTGAGTGAGTTTCCGTTGTCGGGAACAGGGAAAATTTTGCGAAGGGTTCTTAGGGAACGGGCTTCAGGAAAGTAAAAGTGATTAGCGGTTAGCTGAGAGTATGCTGACCGCTATTTTTTTTTATTACGGCCATGAACACAAACAGGAAAGTTAGTGCTGACAGTAAACAGAAAATCAGAACACGTTATAGGGAAGCTGCTCAATCGGAAATTGAGGTTATCCCTGCTGAGTGTACAGAGGGAATTGCTATTGAACAGAAAAAACTGAAGGTAGCTGCTTATGTCCGGGTTTCAACAGAGAATGACGCTCAGACATCATCATACGAGCTTCAGGCCAGGGAGTTCACAGAGCGAATTAAAGCTAATCCTAATTGGGAATTTGTAGATATATACGGCGATGACGGTATTTCAGGTACTGGGCTTTCACACAGAAAAGGTATGCTTCAAATGTTAGAGGATGCCGAAGCAGGGAAGATACAATACATTCTGGCAAAGAATATCGCACGTTTTGCGAGAAATGTAACTGACTGTTCTGCGGTAATAAGCAGACTGAGAGATTTGAATGTTGGCGTGCATTTCGACGAAAGCAATCTTGATACACTAGATGAAAACGGTGCATGTATTCTTACGATTTTTGCGGCGCTTGCGGAGGAAGAATCAAGAAGTAAATCTTCGCGTATGAACTGGTCGATTGAAAATCGTTTCAAGAGAGGGATCTTCCTTACCCCTAAACTGCTAGGCTATGATTTGGACGTGAATGGAGATCTCGTAGTGAATCCGAATGAAGCTGAGACAGTTAAAGTAATATATTATCTTTACGTTAACGGCCGGTCTGTTGCAGAAATAGCAAATTTGCTTACGGAGTACAAACGTACTACTAAGACTGGTAACAAAGTATGGAATCCTGCGTCAATTAACGATGTTATTGAGAACGAGCGTTACTGTGGAGATGTGCTTGCGAGGAAAACATATACGCCTGATTTCAGGACGCATAAATCCGTTAAGAACCGCCGTAACCGTAATCAGTATAGACAGCATAATCACCATGAGCCTATTGTCAGCCGTGATGTTTATGACGCTGCAAAACTGCTTAAGTCCTACGGGCAGTATTGCCGTTCTATTCCTGTCCTGAGTGTAATTGATGATGGGATTCTTCGGGGATATGTTCCGATTGATATTAACTGGACCGGTTTCACTGTTGAAGATTATAAGAGGGCTTGCGAGAGCGCAGGGCAGACAGAATTTGAGACAACTGTAACGGAAATAACTGTAACGGAAATATCTTATGTGACAGGCTGCGAGATAGTGCGTGCTGATTATTTCTCTTTATTGGAGAAACCGCACATTGTGATGAAGAACGGTAAACTGAAATTCAGTACTGTATGCCTGAAAAAATTTGAAGACGTTGAACATGTAGAACTCCTATTAAACACACTTAAGAAAACAATAGCAGTACGTCCGTGTTCTGCCGGGAATCCTAACGCAATACGATGGGGACAGCTTCATGATAAACGATTGGTATCCCGTACAATGAGCTGTAAGGGGCTTTCAGGAATCCTTTTTGCTCTCATGAATTGGGAAGAGAAAAGCACATACAAATTCATAGGACAGTTTCTCAGAAACAGTGAAGAGAAATTACTTTTGTTTGAACTTGATGAAACTGCTGCGGGGCAGAGTCGTTATATTGGAGAGTGGGATTCAATGCGTCCTGCAAGGGAACTTGAGGAAATGAATATTTTAACAACAACAACGCTGAATGAACTATTGAAGGAAGCAGAAACTATCATAGAAGGATGGGAGAGAAAAACAGATGAATGACACTCAAATTATCCGTGATGAGCTTGCAGCTGCTAAAGAGAAGCGGCGTTTGGAACTGCAACAGACATTCAACCTGAATGAACTTAAAATGATACGCAAAGAACTTTTCCCCAGTCTTAGAGATCCTGCCGTAACGTTCAGGGAAGAAAGCGTTACTTTCAATAATGCCTGTATTAACGGTTTGGAAGATGTCATATATATCCAAATGTTTGTGGAGGAAAGACGCAAACATTTTGTAGTCAGGGGTTGTGACGAGAATGATATTAATGCACTGCGTTGGTGTGTAGCAAGGCCGGATAAACGCAAAAGCAGAAGAATGCGATGTCCCAGACTTATGGAAAAATTGTACAGGCTTATGAATTGGGACAAAGAATGCCGTTACAGGGCGCTTGGTTATAAGATTGAATCAGGAGGGGAACTGTTCTATGTTTTTGACCTCAAAGTTACACAGATATTCAGAGAGAAAGGTGCTGAGGCCATTAACGGGAACGATGAAGTACAGCCTGCTGCTGAACGTAGAGAGTATTTCTCTGATGATGTTGCCATGACAATGGAACAGTACAGGGCAGCAAATGCCGGGATGAGAGATACCGTGAATATTGTGCTGAACAGTGCAGAGAAAACGAATGAAGTTAGTGAAGATTTACATGCAGTAAAAAATAACGGGAAGTCTAAAGACAGTGATTCAGATTCCCGTCAGTGGTCATTTGACTGGTAGATCGTCTTAAAGCAAAAGAAGAGAAGTCAGACAAAAATTACGGCCTCCTCCGAAACACGGAGAGGTTTAATTGTGTTTTGAATCATCACCTCCCCTCAACGCCCTGTAATTTCTTCCCTGTTCCGAACTCGTAACAGCTCCTGAAATTTCCCTCGACCATATCGCTCACGCCTTCGGCAGTGTAAAACGCTGTATGCGGACTCAGTATCACGTTCGGGAACGATCTCAATATTGCGAGTTTACGGTTCACCATAACTTCGCCCA